>JAYUCN010000198.1:0-5698 GCA_043740335.1 Planctomycetota bacterium | reverse complement strand
TGGTCGGCGCCAGCCTCGACCCGGCGCACGTGATCAGTCCGCTGCGCCACATGCTGCGCAGGACCCGCGTCGTGCGCGGCGAAGTCTGCGGGATCCGGCTAGCACCGGTCGGTGAGCCGCGCGCCGGCACCGTGACGGTCAGCGCCGAAGGCGTCGACGAACGGGTCGAGTTCACGGCCGCGCACATCGTGTTGGCGCTCGGTTCCGTGGTCGACGTGAGCCGCATTCCGGGCATGGCCGAACAGTCCCTGCTCATGAAGAACGTCGCCGACGCGCTGGCCCTGAGGCACGCGATCATCACGCGCCTCGAACGCGCCGTGCTCGAACCCGACGCTGCGGATCGGCGGGCGCTGTTGACGTTCGTCGTCGTCGGCGGCGGGTTCTCCGGCGTCGAGACGGCGGCGGAGATCCACGACCTCGTGCACAGCGCGATGAAGTACTTCCCGACGCTGATCGCGGAGAAGAAGCGCGTGCTGTGCGTGCACTCACGCGATCGCATCCTGCCCGAGCTGGACGCGCGGCTCGGTGACTACGCCTTGCGCGCGTTGACGAAGCGCGGCATCGAGTTCCGCCTGCAGGAGCGCACGCGGGCTGCATCGCGCGAAGGCGTCTACCTCGGCAACGGCGAGTTGATCCCGGCGCGCACGATCGTCTGCACGATCGGCAACGCGCCGCATCCGATGCTCAAGGACCTCGGCGTCACGGCCGAGGGCCGGCTCGTGGCGGACGAACACCTGCACCTGGCGGGTCGCACCGACGTGTGGGCGCTCGGCGACTGCGCGCAGATTCCCGACGGCCACGGCGGCATCGCTCCGCCGACGGCGCAGTTCGCCACCCGTGAAGGCGCCGTGGCGGCGCGCAACATCGCGGCGGCGTTCCAGCAGCGACCGCTGCAGACGTTCCGGCACAAGAGCCAGGGTCAGCTGGCGACGCTCGGCCACATGAACGCCGTCGCGGCTCTCGGCCGCTTGCGCATCGGCGGCTTCCTGGCGTGGTGGATGTGGCGCACCATCTATCTCATGAAGCTGCCGCGGTTCGATCGCAAGCTGCGGGTCATGATCGACTGGACGCTGAACCTGTTCTTCCCGCGCGACCTCGTCGCCCTCGACGTCGCGCCTTCGCACGGGCACTCGACGATCCACCTCGAAGCGGGCGAGACGCTGTTCCGTCAGGGCGATCCGAGTGCTGCGTTCTACGTGGTCGAGTCGGGTCGCATGGAGCTGACGCGGTGCGACGAGCAGGGCTGCGTGCTCGGCTGCGATCCGCTCGGTCCCGGCGAGCACTTCGGAGAAGGGTCGCTGCTGCGCGGCGGCGTTCGCGCGACGACCGCCGTAGCGGTGGAGCCGACGACGGTGTTGTCGTTCCCGGCCCGCGAGTTCAAGACGCTGACCCGGTCCTTCCATGGCCTGCGCCGTTTGCTCGAGGCGACCTCGCGCCGCTTCCAGCCGGCCAGCAGCATCATCCCGGCCTGGGTGCCCAAGGCCCGCCTGCAGGTCCAGGTGCGCGAAGTGATGAGCACGCCGGTGGTGACGATGCAAGAGGACGCGACGCTGGAGTACTGTCTCACGCAGTTCCTGGCGCGGAAGTTCAACTGCTTCCCGCTGGTCGATCCGGCCGGCCGCCTCGCGGGCCTTGTGACGAGTACCGATCTGTTCGCGGCGCTGCGGCGCGATGTCGATCTGCAGCAGCCGTTGTCGGCGTTCGCCACGGCGCACGTGCAGTGCCTCAGTGTCGGCGAACCGGTCGAGCGCGCCATCGAGATCATGCGCCGCCGCGATGTGAAGCACGTGGTGGTGACGGATCCGGAGCAGCGCGTGGTGGGCCTCGTGTCGATGAAGGACATCCTCGCGCTCATGCTTGCGCCGTCACCGAAGGTGGCCGCTGAGCAGGGCTGATCCATCCGTTGTCGGCATCGGGTAGAACAAGGCGCATGCTGTTCCGCAAGTTGCAGGCGTCGTTCCGCCAACCGCTGGTCGCGGTTGCTCTTGCTGCCGTGTTCGTCCCCGCGCTGCGCGCGCAGGGCGCGGGCACCGTGCGCGTGCTCGAGTTGCAGGGCACGCCCTTCGAGCGCGGGCTGCAGCATGGCACCGCACTGCAGAAGGAGATCGCTCTCATGCTGGAGCGGTGGGACCAAGAACTGCAGCGCGAACACCACCTCGCCCTCGGTGCGTTCGTGGAGCGCTTCCTTGCTGCCACGAAGTACGAAGCGGCGACGCGGCGTTGGCTGCCCGAGATGCTCGACGAAGTGCGCGGCATCGCCACCGGCGCCGAACAGCCGTACGCGACGATGCTCGCCTGGCAGCTCGTCGACGAGGTGTGGGCGCAAGCACCGTCGATCCTGCGCGAGAAGTGTACGTCGGTCGGGGTCGATCGGCACGGCGACCAGCCGACCATCGTCGCGCAGAATCTCGACGTGCCGCAGTGGTACCACGGCTATCAGACGGTGCTGCGCGTGCGCGACGAAGCGCGCGGCCTGCAGCAGCTCATCGTCACGATCCCCGGTCTCGTCGCCGCCGCCGGCATGAACAGCGCGCGCGTCGCCGTCGCCTGCAACACGCTGCTGCAACTGCGCCCGTGCCGCGATGGGCTGCCGGTCGCGTTCGTCGTGCGTGGCCTGCTGGCGCAACCCGACCATGCGGCGGCTCTCGCGTTCCTGCGGCGCATCACGCACGCGTCGGGCCAGAACTACACGGTCGGCGGCCCCGCGACGGCGCCGGGCTTCGAGTGTTCGGCCGGCAAGGTCGTGCAGTACGTGCCGTACCCGGAGGCGACGTTCACGTGGCACACGAACCATCCCGTCGTCAACGACGACTTCGTGGCGGGCTACCGCGAACGCGCACGGAGCGCCGGCTTCGATCCGTTCGTCGGCATGCGGCCGTGCCCGCGCTTCGAGGTCTGCAAGCGGCACCTGCCCGCCGGAACGTTGCCCGATGTCGCGGCCGTGAAGGCGTTGCTCGCCTGCCGCGACGGCGCGCCGTCGGTCTGCAACGACAGCACCTACGCGTGCCTCGTGATGCTGCTCGGCGACGTGCCGGAGCTGCACGTGAGCAAGGGTGCGAGTGACAGGGCACCGTTCGTGGTGCTGCGGTTCGAGTAGCGGGGGGTTACCGGCGGGCGGCGACCTTCGTGCGCAGGATCGCGAGGGCCTTCTCGAGGATCGGATCATGCGTCTCGAGGTCCTTCTCGGTGCAGGGCACCAGCACGTCTGGCGCGAGTCCCTCGCCTTCGATGAGAGTGCCATCGAGGCGCAGGTCCTGCCACGACGGGACCACGATCGTCACGTCGTTGCCAAGCTCGAACGGTTTAGGATTGCCGCTGCTGCCGAACGTCGGCTGACCGACCACCGTGCAGTCCCTGGCCTGCTGGAGCATCATCACGAACGACTCGTTGCTGCTCATGACGTAGCGACTCGTGAGCACGGCGATCGGCTGGTCGTAGTGGCGATTCTCGCCGTGGCCAGTCAGGGTGCGTTCGAGCACGGCTCCGAACCCCTGCTTGCCGGCTCGCTCGCGGTAGCGGTTCTTGGCGTAGACCTTGGTTCCCGTGACGAACCAGCCGGCGACCTTCTGCGCGATCCCCTCGTCGCCGCCGCTGTTGCAGCGCACGTCGACGACGAGTGCCTTCGTGTCGGCGAGTTCCGTGATGGCGCCGCCGAGGACCTCGGCGTCGACGTCGTTGCTCCACGAGTCGATGAGCAGATAGCCGATGCCGTCGTCGCTGCGGCCGGCCAGAGCGTGCTTGCCGACGGGTGCAAGCTTGACGAGGCGATCGACGAGTGGTCGGCGGAACAGCGGGTCGATCGCGCGCGTACCGGTCGCGAACACCTGGTCCCCGCAGCGCAGGTGGAGATGGATGTCCTGCGTCGGCTTCAGCATCTCGGCCGCGGCAGCCGCGAAGCCACGATCGGTCTTCGCCGCCAGGAGAGCTGGCCCGTGCTGCTGCTCGAGCTGCTTCCAGTCCTTCACGCGCAGGTCGTAGTACGAATAGTGCTCCGCGAGGACCTTGTTCAGGGTCGCGAACGCTTCTTGGTTACGCCGCTTCTGTTCGGCGGGCTTGCGCAGTTGTTTCGGCAGGGTCGAGAACGACCACGGCACGGGCACGAGGGGCGTGCCGTCCGCACTGCGGAAGTTCGAGGCGGCGGGACAATTGAGCCCGAGCGAGTAGATATGGTCCGGCTCGAGTTCCACCGCGACCACGAGCGTCTTCTCGTTCTTCCACTGGGGCTTGCCGGCGACCTTCGGGAAGGACGGTCCGCCGCCGCAGAGCGACCAGCCGGTCTGGCTCATCGCGCGGTCGAACACGACGACCAGCTCCTTCGTCTTCGTGGCGTCGACCTCGCTCTGCGGCGGCGGCGCGAGCGACACGACGACCGGCGGATCCTGGGCGCACAGGAATGCGGAGATGCCAACGACGAGAGCACAGCGATGCATGCGGATGACCTCGTCGACCACGGTACCGGGCGGCGCCTGGGCTGGCGAGCGGCGACCTAATCCTCAAACAAGCGAATGGGGAAGGGTAGCCGACGATAGGTTTCGGGCGGTCGTTGGATCGGGGATGCGTTGCGCGCCGAGCGAATCGAGGTAGCCCTCGCTGTTGCGCAGCAGCTCGAGGTCCTCGATGCAGGTCCCGCCGGCGAGCGCGTTGTAGGCGAGTTGAGGACGTGGTCCGACTCCAAGTACGGCAGGTGCACCTTCAGCAGGGGCAGCTTCTCGTCGATCTCCTTGGCAAGGCCGAGCCGCTGCGCCATCAACTGCATCGCACCGATCCCGCCAGCCGGGATCGCGCGGTCGCGCGACGACATCTCGTAGTGGATGTTCTTCCCCGTCAGCATCGGCTGGTCCTGCGGTGCCCAGTCCCGGTCCCGCAGACGATGCTCGATCCGTTGCTTGCTCCGCCGCAGCTCGCGCCTAGAGTTGATCTTCACTCGAAACACCCCTCCCAGGGCGCTGTGGTTTGTTGTGACAAACGCCATCTACGCAGTGGGAGGAGGCGTTTCGAGTGGTTTCTCAGATCCGCGCGGGGCGCGGCCACGCTGGATCAAGGGCTAGTTCTAGATCAGCATCCATGAAGCTTCGTCTCACGGCTTTCTTCGTCAGCCTCACGACAACGCTGTTGGCTCAGGGCGTCGCGCCGCCTTTCCAGATCGGCCAGGTCAATCCACTCCCCGGTCTCAGCGCCGGATCGGTGTCTGTTGGAGACGTCAGGCAGGTGTACTTCATCCACCTGCCCAACGACCCTCCCAGTGTTTTCTACTGCGCTCTCACCGTGAGGCCTGCGTTTGGCGGCAGCAGCAACCTCGATCTGCTGTGTGGCAGCTACGACGTCCTGACGGACACCTTCACACCAAACAGTGATGCTGCGGCGCTGAACACGACGGGTATCGAGGCCAACCTGACACTGCACCACACGGGGCTGTTTGCCGTCTTCGACCGCCCGAACGGATGGGTATGGCTGGCATCGCGCCCGGCTATCGGCCAGCCCTGGCAGGTCGCTGGCCAGATCGGGTTGATCCCCATCCAGGGCGCCTATTTTCCGGCCCTCGCCGACTACCGTGGGCAACCCTATCTAATCTATACGCTTATTTATGGGTATCAGGGCGGCCCCGGCATCGCGATGCAACGGATCGATCTGACCACGGCGCAGACGATTGGCCTGCCGATCGTGATCGTGCATGGAGCCACGCCCAACAGCCTGGCCT
>JAYUCN010000197.1:0-5706 GCA_043740335.1 Planctomycetota bacterium | reverse complement strand
CGAAGATCTTGACGCCCATCATCGCCCGGAAGCCCGTCTGCAGCATGACGAGCCGCGTCTGGATCGGTTGCAGGAACGTGGGGAGCACGCCTGGGATGGCGGTCCGCTCCTGCAGCTCGGTCAGGATCTCGTTCTTCGTGATGTGTCGTTCTTCGGGCCACATCCACGCGAGGGGTGCCTTGAGCCACCCGGGCCAGGCGCCGAAGAACCGCTCGACCTTGTGGGTCCGCCACTGCGACTCCGGCTTGAGGATGACGATCGACTCCATCATCCCGATCGGTGCTGGGTCGAGCGCCGACTCCGCGCGGCCGATCTTGCCGACGACGGACTCCACTTCCGGCACGCTGGCAATGGCGAGGTCCTGCTTGCTGTTCACCTCCACGGCTTGCGAGAGCGACCCCTGCGGCAGCAGGGACGGCATGTAGAGGAACGAGCCTTCGTCGAGCGGCGGCATGAACTCGCGACCGAGCCCGGGCAGGATCCGGACCTCCCCAGCCACGGTGACCCCCGCGGCGACTTCCGCGTCGCGTTCGCGAGGATCCTGGAGGCGCCACAGGATGCGCGAGTACTCGCTGCCGTCCTTGCTGCGCACGGTCTGCCAGCGCAGTTGATCGAGTTCGAGCAGCGGCCGCACGAGCAGCGCATCCGGCGGTGCGTGCATCGCGCGCTTGAGCTCGGGCGAGGCGTCCTCGCTCGCGAACAGGTTGACGACCGCCTCGATCGGATAGAGCGTGCGAGCGATGCCGAGCCAGACCGTCACGCCGGAGAACAACACGAGCACCGGCGCGAGCAGGAACAGCTTCTTGTGCCCGAGTACCCACCGCAGCGCCGGAACGTAGATGCTCGCCACCGCGCGCGACACGGGGTTGGCCTCGAGCGGCACGAAGCGTTCCTTCGTCATGCGCACCACGCACAGTGCGACGCCGACACCCACGGCTCCGGCGATGATCCAACCGCTGTCGTGGCCAGTGCCAAGACCCCACATGAACGCGGTGTGCGTCGCGAACAGGGCGAGCACGCCGATGCCCGCGGCGACGGCGAGCGTGACCCCGCGCCGCCACTGCACGGGGCGGAACAGCAGCCAGCACAAGAACGGCACGATCGTGATCGCCAGCACCACCGAGGCGCCGATCGCGAACGTCTTCGTGAACGCGAGGGGTTTGAACAGCTTGCCTTCCTGGTCGGTCAGGAAGAACACGGGGATGAACGAGACGATCGTGTTCATGACCGCCGTGACGATCGCGCCGGCGACCTCGGTGGCGCCCTCGTAGACGAGACCAAAGTGGCCCTTGCTGCGCATCTCCTCCGCGGTGGCCGCGGCCAACCGGCGGTAGATGTTCTCGGCCATGATGATGCCCATGTCGGCGACGTCACCGATGGCGATCGCCAGGCCCGCGAGCGACATGATGTTGCTGTCGATCCCGAACACGTACATGAGCAGGAACGAAGACGCGATCGCGAGCGGCAGCGTCGGCAGCACCGTCACGGTCGTGCGCAGGTGCATCAGGAAGAACAGGACCACGAGGCTCGCGAGGATGACCTCCTCGAGCAGCGCCTCCTTCAGCGTGTCGATGGTCTCCTCGACGATCGTCGTGCGATCGTAGAACGGCACGATCGCGAGCTTCGTTTCACGTCCGTTCGCCAGGTGCTTGCTCGGCAAGCCTGGCGAGAGCTGCTCGAGCTTCCGCTTGACTCGCGCCAGGACCTCGCGTGGGTTCTCCCCGTAGCGCATCAGCACGACGCCGCCGACCGCCTCGACGCCCGCCTTGTCGAGCGCGCCGCGGCGGAAGTCCGGGCCGAGCTGCACCGTGGCGACGCTGCGCAGCAGGATCGGCGTGCCTGCTTCCGCCCGAATCACCACCTTCTCGAGATCCTCTACGGTTTTCACGAAGCCGATGCCGCGGATGAAGAACTCGATGCCGGCGTTCTCGACGACCTTGGCGCCGACATCGATGTTGCTCTTGCGGACTGCCTCGTAGACATCCATCAACGTGACGCGCTGAGCCCGCATGCGGTCGGGATGCAGGTCGATCTGGTACTGCTTCACGAAGCCGCCGATGCTGGCGACCTCGCTGACGCCCTCCACCGCCTGCAACTGGTAGCGCACGTACCAGTCCTGCACGGATCGCAGTTCCGCGAGGTCGAAGCCTTCGCCTTCGATCGTGTACCAATAGACCTGGCCCAGCGCCGTCGCATCGGGGCCGAGCACCGGCACGACGCCCATCGGCAGGCGCTGCTGCGCCACGTTCATGCGTTCGAGCACGCGCGAACGGGCCCAGTAGTAGTCGACGTCATCCTTGAAGATGACGAAGACCATCGCGAAGCCGAAGCCCGACATCGAGCGGATCGACTTGACGCCCGGCGTGCCGGTGAGGCTCGTGGTCAGCGGGTAGGTGACCTGATCGTCGACGTCCTGCGGGCTGCGGCCGGCCCAGTCGGCATAGACGATGACCTGCTTCTCGCCGATGTCCGGGATTGCGTCGACCGGCGTGTTGACGATCGCCCACCAACCGGCCGCGCAGAGCCCGACGATCGCGAGGATCATCAGGAACGCATGCGCGAGGCACCAACGAATGACGGCGTTGACCATGTCCGGCCTCTCCAGCTAGCGCTTGTGGCCGGCGTGTTCGTCTGGCTTGGTGTCGGGTGAGGTCGGCTTGCTGGGGGCAGTGGGCGGCGTCGTGCCGCCGTGCTGATGCCCCATGGTGGCGTGCAGCCCTCCCGGATAGAGCAGGCTTGGATCGCCAGTGATCTGGAATTGGCTGTCGATGAGGAAGTTGCCCCGCGTGACCACGCGCTCACCTTCGGTGAGTCCCGCGCGGACCGGATAGAACGCTCCGGCACGGGGCCCGAGCGTCACCTGGCGCGGTTCGAAGAGGCCCTTCGCCTTCTCGACGTAGACGAGCTTGCGCATGCCGCTGTCGAGCACTGCAGACTCCGGAATCGCGAGCGGGCCGCTCACTGCGCCGGTCGCCGGTTGCGCGGCTGGACCACCCGGGATCAGCTCCATCGGCATCTGGCAGATCGGGCACGCCCCGGTTGCGTCCTGCAACACCTGCGGGTGCATCGGGCATGTGTACTTGCCCTCGACACCGGTCGGCGTGGTTTCCCCATCGGCGCCGAGTGCGGCATGGACCACGACCGACACGAACATGCCGGGCTTGAGCTTCTGCTCCTTGTTCTCGACGTGGACCGGCACGCGGATCGTGCGTGTGAGGTCGTTCACGATCGGCTGCACGAAGGTCACCATGCCGGTCAGCGTCGTGCCGGGCAGCGCCTCGGCCGTGATCGAGACCCTCTGGCCGTATCGGATCCATGGCAGGTCGTACTCGTAGATGTCGACGTAGACCCAGACCGTCTCCAGGTTGGCGATGCGATAGAGCGGCTCGCCGGCCTTGAACGCTGCCTTGTCGACGACGAGCTTCTCGATCACCGTGCCGGTGATGGGGGAATAGAGGGTGATGCGCTCGGTGAGTTCCCTCTTCTCGACGAGATTGCCCACCTGCGTTTCGGTGAGGCCGAGCAGCCGCAGCTTGGTCCTGGCCGTGTCGACGAACGGACCGGAAGTGCCGCCTTGCAAGGCGATCAGCAGTTCCTGTTGGGCGACGAGCAACTCCGGACTGTAGACCTCGGCGAGGTGGTCGCCCTGCTTGATGTGCACACCGGTGAAGTTCACGAACAGGCGCTCCGCGTAGCCGTCGACGCGCGGTGTGATGGTGGCCAACGACGACTCGTTGAACTCGACCTTGCCGACGGCGCGCAGTTCGCGCGCCAGCTCGCGCCGTTCGACGGCGCTCGTTTCGACGCTCGCCATCGCGACGGCGTGCTCCGACAACTGCAGCATCGGCGTTTCATCCGTGGCACCTCCCGTCGCCGTGTTCGCGAGGATGAGCGGCATGCCGCAGATGGGGCACTTGCCGGGCCGGTCAAGTCGCACCTGCGGATGCATCGAGCAGGTGTAGATCTGCTGGGTCGGCCCGCCCGGCGCAGCACCGGGAGCGGTCGTCGGTCGCGAGGCACCACGACCGAACAGGTACCCGGCAGAGGCTGCGCCGAGGATCAGCACGAGCGCCAACACCACTTGCAAGGACCGTTTCATTGCTTGGACTCCTGGGGCACCAGGACAGGCGACCCCGCGGGCGGCAGCCCCGCGATGGTCAAGGAAATCGCTGCCAGTGCCAGTTCGCGCCGCGTGCGAGCGTCGACCAGCGCAGACTCGAACATCAGCAACTGACGTTGCGCGTCGAGCACGTCGAGGAACCCGGCTCTGCCGGTCGAGTACGCGGGCCTGGCGGCCTCCAGCGACTGCCGGCCCTTGGGGATCAATCGCTGGGAGAGCAGCTCGATGTCCCTACGGCTCTCGCGGTACATGAACAGCATCGAAGCCAGCTCCGCCGCGATCGCGATCTGCTGGGCACTGAGGCGCGCCGCCGCGGCGCGCTTGCCCGCCTGCGCCCCGGCGATCTCTGCGGCGATCTTGTCGCGCCAGATGGGTAGGCTCATGCCCGCCGATGGCCGCAACATGACCGGGCTGGCCTTCACGTCGGCCTCGATGCCGAGCGCGAAGTCGGGCACGCCGGACTTCCGGGCCAGGCCGAGCATGGCTTCGGCGGCCCGCACGTCCGCTTCCATCTGGCGCAGTCCCGGGTTCTTCGCGAGTGCGGTCTGCAACAGCGTGTCTGCGGACTCGGCATCCGGCGAAGATTCGAACGTGGCGGGGATCGGCGGGTCTCTGTCCGTCGCGAGCAGACCGAGCGCAGCCTTCAGTTCCGCCAACAGCGGCAGCCGCGAATCCTCGAGGTTCTCGATCTGCGTCTTCACCTGATCCTTCTCGATCTCGGCGCGCAACACGTCCTGCAGGGTGACGCGACCCGCCGCGTTCTGCTGCTGCGCGAGCTGCGCCAGATTCTCGAGCAGAGTCAGGGTCTCGCGCTGCACGCGCAGGTTCTCCTCGAGGAAGTGGAGACGGTAGTAGGCGGTCTTGGTGGCGACCGCCGTACGCAGGATCGCCTGCTCGAAGCTGAAGTAGCTCGCCTGGCTCGTCTGTGCCGCCGCCGCTCCGGCCGCGGCAAGCTTGCCGGGCCCGGGGAAGTCCATCATGAGCCCGGGCATCAGGGCTTCGACCATGCGCGTGATGTCGGCCTCGAACGTGAGTCGCGGGTCGGGCCGCGAGCGCGCGACGGTGATGCCCTCGACTGCCATGGCCCACGTGTAGTAGGCCGCTTCGACGCGCGGGTTCTTGAACACTGCGAAGCGCAGGTAGTCGTCGAGTGGCGATGCGGGCGTCAGCAGCGGCAGTGCGGGAGTGGCGTCCCCTGGCCGATAGGCAGTCCGAACCTGCTCGAGGTCATCGCGTGCGCGCTGTTCGCCAGGTGCCGGTGTGCCGACGCAACTCGCCGCCATCGCGAAGAGAAAGCAAGCTGGGACGACCGAGCCTTGTCTCTTGCTCATTGTGCTCATTGGCAGGCACCGTTGCGGTGGGCGACCGGGAGCGGACCGCGGTGCTTCCTTCCCACTTCATGGGCAAGAAAGCAAGGTGGCTGGGGTGCGCGCTCAAACCCAGCGATGGCATGAAGTGATCCTCATGGCAGTTTCATGGCTCACTCAGAGGCAAGTGCTAACCGTTCGCTCGCCTTTGGCCTGCCCCCTGACGCACCGGTAGCGCGTGACCACCACGACGACTCGAGACCCATGACCATCAAGAGC
>JAYUCN010000196.1:0-2332 GCA_043740335.1 Planctomycetota bacterium | reverse complement strand
GCCCATGCGCGCCTGAGGCCAAGGCTGCCATCCGCAGCCTCGTCGACCTGCTGGCCGGCTGCGGCGATCGCTCGGCCGCGGAACGGCTGCTGCACGGCGACCTGTTGGACCTTCTGCGAAACGCTCCGCACGTCGTCGCCTGCCTGCAGTCCCGGCTGGTTCTGCTCGACGCGCCGAACCAGGCACTCGCCTGCTCGGACTTCGCCGTCGTCACGGTGGCGGCTCGTCTCGGCGCGCGCGATCTCGACCTCGCTCTCCGCCGTGTCGTTCGTCGCACGCCCGCCACCGCACCGGTGCTGGCGGCGGCGCTCCGCTGCGGCATGCGCCATGGTGGCACGGCCGCCCTGCTGCTCGATGCATGGAGCGACCTGGTGGCACGCGGCGCGCTGGGCGACGACCGCGACGCGGCCTGGCTGTGGTTCGGTGGTCAACCGGCAGCGGTCTTCGCGGAGTTGCAGGACGAACTGCGCACCTGCCGTGCGGAGCCCCGTCGCCTGCGCTGTCTGCTGGGCCTCGGTTGCAGTGCGGACAAGAGCACCCTGCCCACCCTGCTCGAACGGCTGCAATGCAGCCACCACGGCGAATCGCACGCGGCCGCGTTCGCGATCGCCGAGCTGCCGCACGCGTGCTTGCGGCCGCTCGTCGCGCGGGCCAAGGCCAACGATGGGCTGTTCCTGTTGCGGGCCGCACTGGCGCGCGCGGCACTGCCCGAGACGAGACCATGGCTCGACGCGATGGCGCTGACCGCGATGGAGCAGGAACTCGTCACCCGCGCCACGCTGACCCAGTTTCCAGAAGTCGCAGGCTGGTTCCGCGATCGCGGCACCGCCGTCAGCGACTGAATCAGAAGGAACGTTCCGCATGCTCTCCACACTGCTACCACTCTGTCTGCTCGCGGCAGCGCCGCAGGACCCGGCCACGAAGGACCGGGGTTCGCGTTTCGAGATGCTGTCGCTGCAACACATCTGCAGCGAGCACCAGGGCCTGGAGCCCCCCATCTGGGGCACCATGCTCCGCTATCCGACCAGCAGCGAAGGCCGGCACGATCTGCTGTTCGTCGGCGAGCCGTCGCATCCATTCTCGTCCGAGCAGGTGCAGCATGTATTGCAGGCCCTGAACGCCACCGATGTCGAGGCCGGCCGGCTCAACCTCGAGACCCTGGGGGCGAGCCTCGTGGTGTTCGGTGAGGGCACCGCGGTCAGCAAGCTCAAGCAGCAGCTCGACGATGCCTCTGCCGTGCTGACGCGCCCGCTGCAGATCGAGGTCTGCGTCTGGGACGCAACCGACCGCGAACTCTCCAGTGCGATCCTGGGTCCAAACGACTACTCACAGTTCGTCGGCAAGCTGACGCCACTCTGGCGATCGGTTGCCAGCACGCGCAGCGGCAACGCCGTCGCGTTGGCGCGGGAACGCTGGACGCGCTACGTGCGCGACGTCAATCCCGAGGTCGCGCAGAAGCAGTCGATGAGCGTGCCCGTGACGGACGAGTTCGGTGAGGGCGGGCGCGTGGTCGTGCGCCCCCACCTGCTGGTCGGCGGTGACGACATCGTGCTGCACGTGCAGTTCGGACTGTCCCAACGACGCGGCGTCGTGCGCACGGTGCAGATCGGCATGCCTGGTGCTGCCGACCTCGAAGTCCCCGTGCTCGAGACTGCGTATGGGGGTTGCTCGGGGCGCGTCGTCAACGGCGGGGCGCTGGCCGTGAGTCTGCGCGGCTCTGCCGCCAGCGGCGGCCAGATCGCACTCACCGTGCGAGTGACGAGCCGCACGCCGCCCAACGCCCAGGCCCCGGCGGGACTCGGCATCTTCCCCTGCGGTGCCCTGACCAGTACCGCTCTCACCCAACGACCCACGCTGCCCTCGCCGCACGCCGCGACGGACGAGGAGTCGCAGGCGCAGACGGATCCTGTGGAAGGCTTCGGCAGCATCGCCGAGGAACGGCTCGTGCAGATCGTGCAGACCGCACTCGGTACCGCTGCCGAGAGCGGCGTCGACATCCAGGCTGCCGGTGGGTACCTGTTCGTCCGTGCCGACCAGCAGGTTCTGACCACGGTCGACGCCGTGATGCGCGGCCTGGAGGAACGCCTGCTGCGGAACGTGACCGTGCGCCACACCGGCAAGCTGATGCCGACCGAAGGCGAACCGGCGGAGCCGACCGACAAGAACCATCCGCTGTTGCACGAGCTCGTCGTGCCGACCTTGCTCGGTCGCGAAGTCTCGGTCGCCAGGATGCTCGAGACCAATGTCGTCAGGGATCTCGCTGCTGCCATCGCTCAGGAGGCGAGCATCCTGGATCCGATCGTCGCATCGCTCCAGGTCGGCACCTGGCTGC
>JAYUCN010000195.1:0-5731 GCA_043740335.1 Planctomycetota bacterium | reverse complement strand
CCTCGTCAGCAACAGCAGCCACCTCGAACCCGAGGTGATCTTCGCCGCCACGAAGAAGAAGGACCGCACGGGCGTCGTGCACTACTTCTTCCCCGCCGAGCGCAACCTCATGGTCGAGGTCGTGCCAGGCAAGGACACGTCCCAAGCGACGAAGGCGTGGCTGCTGTCCTTCTACGAAGCGATCGGCAAGGTGCCGATCGCCGTCAAGTCGCGCTACGGCTACGCGCTCGACCCGATCTTCGAAGGCCTCTTCCAGGCGTGCGCGCTGCTCGCCGAAGCGGGCGTCGCCACCACGAAGCAGATCGACGTCGTCTGCAAGAAGACCTTCAAGATGGGCGTCGGCTCGTTCACGGCGATGAACCTCACGGGCGGCAACCCGATCACGGCCGTCGGCCTCGACAACTACACGACGAAGATCCATTCGTGGTTCCGCACGCCACAGTCGCTGAAGGACAAGGTCGCACAGAAGGCCAACTGGGACACGCCCGGCCGCGGTGAAGTGATCGACGTGCCCCCGGCCCTCGAGGCGCAGATCCGCGACGACCTGCTCGGCGCCTACTTCGGCCTCTGCGGCGAGATCGTCGATGCGGGCCTCTGCACGATCGCCGACTTCAACATGGGACTCAACATCGCACTCGACATGAAGCCGGCATTCACGTTCATGAACGAGCTTGGCACCAGGAAGGCGTTGGAGCTAGTGCGTGCGTATGCGAAGAAGCACAAGGGCTTCCCGGTGCCCAAGTGCATCGAAGCGCACGGCGTCGAGAACAAGCCGTTCGACGTGCCCGTCGTGCTGCGCGAAGACCGCGACGGCATCGCGGTGCTGACGATCCGCCGCCCGAAGGTGCTCAACGCACTCGACCAGTCGGTCTTCGAGGAGCTGCGCACACGCTTCCAGCAGTGCGACAAGGATCCGAAGGTGGCAGGCATCGTGCTCACGGGATTTGGCAAGAAGGCATTCGTCAGCGGCGCCGACGTGAACTTCCTCGCCAGGATCACCGGGCCTGCGCACGGCGAGCAGACCTCGCGCGCATCCCAGGTCTGCGTCGACGCGATCGCTGCCGTGTTGAAGCCGACGATCGCAGCACTCAACGGGCTCGCGTTCGGCGGCGGCATCGAGACGGCGATGGCGTGCGAAGCGCGCATCGCGCAGAAGGGCCTGAGGGTGCTCGCCGGTCAGCCCGAAGCGAACCTCGGCATCATCCCCGGTGCCGGTGGCACGCAGCGCCTGCCGCGCCTCGTCGGTCTCGAGCGCGCCGCCGAGATGATGCGCACGTGCCGTCCGATCAGTTCCGAGAAGGCGCTCGCGTACGGTCTGATCCGCGAAGAGGTCGACGGCGATCTCGTCGCGCGCGCCGTGCAACTCGCCAAGGAGATGGCTAGCGGCAAGGCGAAGCGTTCGCGCCTGGACGAGAGCCCGATGAAGAACGTGCCGGCGAGCCTGCCCGCGGTCGACATCGGCCACCTCAGCAAGAAGGTCGACGAGATCCTCTGCAAGGCGATCCTCGGCGGTGCTTCGCTGCCGCTGAAGGACGGCCTCGCGCTCGAGGCGAAGTGCTTCGGCGAAGTCTGCGGCACCGAGGACATGCGCATCGGCGTCGACAACTTCACGAAGAACGGGCCGAAGGCGAAGGCCGCGTTCGTGCACCGGTGAGTGCAGGCGAGCGCACCGATTGCACCATGGCCTCGCGGATATAAAATGATCGCGGCCGTCAAAGCCAGGAAACAAGCGCCTTCCAGGGTTTCGGCATGGCTTTGGATTGCACCTGCTCGAACGCAGCTTGGCCCCTTCTCACTTTCGACGAGGCGCTGCCTTCGAGAACACGGTCGGCGCCAGACCCCAAGCGGACGGGGCTGGTGGCTGCAGGGGGGTGAAAAAGACGGCGCCTTGGTGGGTCGAGAACCGACGTGAGCGGCGGCACGCCCGCAGGCAGAAGGTGTCGAGGATGAGAAAGGACGGGCTCACTCGGGCATCTGGATCTGGCCGGTCAGCAGCTTCTGCATGAGGCCGCGCTCGAGGCGGCGAGATCCCGTTCGCTCCTACTTCTTCGCCGCGGGTGCTGTGACAGCACGGTCGGGCATCGCGTGCACAGGGTCGGCGGCAGTGTCGATCGTCATCAACCGCAACAGAGCCAGTCCTTCGCCCGCGGCGCCGAGCATGAGGTCGACGTTGTGGCCGGTGCTGCTCGCGGATACCGGGCCGCCGGGCACGCTCTGGCCGTTCTTCCACTTACGGCCGTCGCCATCGGCGATCGCGACATCGACCAGGTAGTTGCCAGCCTTCTTGGCGAACGCCGCATGCGACGCATCGTGCGTGACGCGCGTCAGGTCGCAGAAGAAGTCGACCACACCGGCGACGCCACAGCAGAAGCTCGGCGGCACATAGGGCTTCTCGCCATCCTTGCCCTTCTTCTCCGCGTTGGCGGCGTAGTCGATCACGAACTGCGCGCCCTTCTGCGCCACTTCGCGGTAGCGCGCCTCGCCGGTGACCGCAGCCAGCAGCAGGAACAGCCGGCCCGTGCCGGCCGGGCCGTGGCACCAGCCGCCCATGTAGGTGCTCGGTCCGCGGTCGTTCGCGGCCCACTTGAGACCCTCGCCGTCGGCGACGGCGTTCTCGATCAGCCACTGCGCACCGTCCTTGCCGGCCTGCAGCAGTTCCGCATCGCCGGTCTGTGCGCCGATGCGCACGAGCGCGTAGGACACGCCCGCGGTGCCATGGCTGAAGTTGGGCATGTGGATCTTCGCACCGCCCATGCTGAGCACCCAGGTCGGCAGCTTCTTCGCCGGGTCGGCCTTCGACGGCACGCGCACTGCCTCCGCGAGCAAGCCGTGGCCGGCGCGGCGCGCGGCGTCGAGGAACCGATCGGCCTTGGCAGCCTGGCCGAGTTCGAGCAAGAACAGCGCGGTGCCGGCGTTGCCGAAGATGATGTCCTGCTGCTTGTCCCACGACAGCGCACCGTCCTCGTCGCGCGCGCGTGCGAGCAACGCGTCGCCGACGTCGACCGCGGTGGCGAGCGCTTCTGTGTCGTTGCGCAGGGCATGGCGCACGAGGAAAGCCTGGCCGACGCCGGCGTCGCCCGTGTAGAGGCCAGTCACGCCCACGGCGCTGCCCTTGGTCCACGTTGCTTGCTCACGGGTGTCGACGCGGCGCGCGCTGCGCAGACCCTTGGCGGTGCGATCGGCAAGTTCCCGTGCAGTCGCGTCACCGAGCACGGCGGCGGCGTTCTCGAGGAAGATCAGCACACCGGCGCTGCCGCCATAGACGATCGTCTGTGGGGGTTGCTTGCTGCCTTCGCTGATCGGGAACAGCACGGCGCCGTCGACGCCCGGCACCGGGACGGCCTGTCGCGCGATCCACGCGATCGCGCCGCGCACGGTGTCGCGCAGCGGATCGGTCGGGGGAGAACCCTGGGCCGCGAGGACCTGGGTGGCGACGAGAGTAGCGAGCGCGAAGTGGGTGCGCATGGGATGCCCGGTGCAGTGTTGCTGATCCGCGACAGGGACTGCCGCGGGCGGTCAGGCATGTTCTCATGGCGACGACAGGAACGCGACCACGCGTTCCGAACCAACGGATCAGGAGATGCCGGTCTCCGCAACCGGCGCGCCCTCACGGAGTGCGCCCCTCGTCGTCTCGATGCGCGATCCGCCTGGAGGCCCTGGGCAGGATCCGGGCCGCCGCCGCCAGCCGCCGCGCGACCTTCTTCACGTCCTCGGCGGCAGGCAGCCGCTCCGGCTTGATGCCGCGAACGCCCATGGCCTTGCGCACTGCGGCGTTGTTGTCGACGTGTTCTTTGGTGATGGCCGGCTCGGTGCGAAGGTCGCGCTCCTTCGTGTTGTGCGTCGTGAGTTCGTTGCCGAAGTCCTTCGCCTTGATGGTCACCGTGGGCAGGAAGTCGGCCAAGGGGCGACTGTCCGGCACGCCCAAGCGGTCCTTCATCTGCCTCGTCGAGAGACCGCCGAACAACGCTCGATCTCCCTTGCTGCGAATGCGCGCGAAGCTCTGTCCATCGCCGAGGCGTTCGAAGATCACCGAGGAGAGTTCCTTCTCACTCTCCACCAGGCGATGCCGGGCCTGCACACGTTCCTGCTCGATGAGCCGCGCCTCGAGGATCTCCTGGCGCCTCGTCTGCACGGCGAAGTAGGTCTGCGCGAAGGCGATGGTCTCCTTGCGGGGATCGCCGTTCTGCGCCAGCAGGTAGCAGGCGTAGCGCGTCAACGCGATGTCTTCGATCACGCGATCGGCACTGGAGCCGAGGCGGACAGTCTTGCTGACGTCAGCAAAATGGTGGGCGACCCGCTGACCAGCCTTCTGGCAGGCTTCCTTGGCCTTGTCGACGGCGACGACGAAGTTGCGCCACTCGGTGTACTGGAGCAGCTCCTGCAGTTCGCGGGCGTACCAGAACTCGACACCTTGCTCGCGTCGGACGATGGCTTCGAACCTGGTGAAGAGTGCGGCGATCTTGTCGGATTTCATGGTTTGGTTCTCCTCCTTTCAAGTGGGGCTGCGGGGGCAACCTGCTGTTGGCAGTTCGTCAGGGAGGGGACCATTTTGTTGACGTCAACAAAATGGTCGGACGGCTCCAGACAACTTCCAGATCGTGGCTTGTGTCGGTTCTTGCGGAGCTGCCGACGCCCAGGGAAGGAGTCCGCGCCAGGTCAGGATTTCTCGGTCTGGAGTGAAGGGTGTAAGTGCGCCACCTCGCCCTACCCCCGCCCCCGCTCCCCCGACTCCTCGAAGTACGATGCTGGCGTCGTGCCGGCCCGTGCTCGCACGCAAAGTCGAGCGCGAACACGGCCACAGGCGTGCTCGGCTGGAACGTGAACGACCTCGACACCGTGCTCGATCGGCTCGCGCGGGCCGGCGTGAACGGCAAACACCACGGCTTCCCGTTCCAGGACGCGCGCGGCGTGGCTTCCTTTCCGGGCGGGGCGCGCGTGTGCTGGCTCGAGGACCCCGACGGCAACATCGTGTCCGTGGCGCAGATGCCCAAGGCCTGAGCGAACTCGCCGGCGCACCATCGCCCTGATAAGACCAGGACGCCATGGACCGACGGTTCCAGTTCCGGCGCACAACGACCTCGCGCATCGTCCTCGGTGCCGGGGTGGAAGCGCAGCTGGCGACGCTGCTCGGCGAACTCGAACCCGACGACGCGGTGCTGATCCACGACGCCGCGCTCGGAGACGTCGCGGCGCGCATCGGCAACGCGATCGGTGCCCGCGCGTCCCTCCCGGTCGTCGGCGGCGAATCCTGCAAGCGACTCGAGGTCGTCGCGCGGCTCGCCCACGAACTCGCCGCTGACGGTGCCACGCGCGGCACCGTGCTCGTCGGCCTCGGTGGCGGCACGATCACCGATCTCACGGGTTTCCTGGCGGCGACCTGGATGCGCGGGGTGCCGTGCGTGTTCTGCCCAACCACCACGCTGGCGATGTGCGATGCAGCCATCGGCGGCAAGAACGGCGTCGACCACGACGGCCAGAAGAACCTGCTCGGCACGATCCGCCAGCCGGACCTCGTCGTCGCCGATGTGAACTGGCTGCAGAGTCTGCCGGACGAGCTGTTCCGCGAAGGCCTCGTCGAAATCGTCAAGAAGGCGGCGGTGCTCGATGCAGGGAACTTCGCGCGCCTCGAACAGCTCGCACCCGACCTGATGGCGAGGCGTGCCGACGCGATCACCGAGGTCGTCGAGATGGCCGTCACCATGAAGATGCGCGTCGTGCTCGCGGACGAGAC
>JAYUCN010000194.1:0-2346 GCA_043740335.1 Planctomycetota bacterium | reverse complement strand
CCACCTTGTCGATCTGCGCCTCGTGCACCTTGATCTCGCAGAGCATCGAGGTGACGTCGGGCAGGATGACGATCTCCTGGCGCTCGCGGATCTCCATGCCTTCGTGCACCGGTTCGTCCCAGTCGATGCGGCCGTAGACGACGAGGCCGGGCGTTGGCGCCTTCATGACCGCGTTCTTGACCTGCCGGTCGCAGTTGTCGAGCCGTTCCTGCGCGAGGCGGAACTCGGACTCGGAGCTCTTCAGTTCGGCGGCTTCGCGCACGCGGCGCGCCTCGCCGGTCGCGCGCACGCTCGCGAGGCCGAGCTGGGCATTGTCGATCTCCTGCATGAGCGTGATGCGGTTCTCGGGCAGCGTGTACTTGACGAGCACCTGGAGGTTGTTCCAGGCCACCGTCATGCGCGACGTCTGGCGACGATGGTTGATGATGTCGCGTTCGAGTTCGTTGCGCGTGATGAACTCGCGCGCCGCGAGCTTCTTGCTGTGCTGGAGCGTGTCGTCGGCGAGCTTGAGGTCGGCGCGCGCGAGGCCGATCTCGTCGATCATCAGCAGCACCTGGTTCGCCGTCTCGCCCATGCCGTGCGCGAGGTTGGCTGGTCCGCCGAGCAGTTCGATCACCTTGTCGTCGAGGTCGGCGAACCGGGTCTCGGCAAGCGCGTCGTGCTCCTTCTCTTCGACCACGAGCTCGCGCAGGCGGCGCACCATCTCGGCGTTGCTGTCGCGGTCGCCGGCGCCGGTCGCGGCCGTCGCGACCGTAGCCCGGCCGTCGCCGCCGGTGACCGGTTGGCCGATGAACTTCTCGTGGCGCATCTCGGCGATCTTGAGGCGGCTCTGCGCGGTTCGTTCCGCGGCGACCAGCTCCTTCTCCATGATCTCGAAACTCTTGCGCGCCTGCTGCAGGGCGGCTTCCGCCTTGGCGACGGCGATGGCCTGGTTGGCGCGCTTCTCCTCGAGCGCGCTGCTGTCGAGGCGCGCGAGCAGTTCGCCCTCTTTGACGACCGAACCTTCGCGGATCAGGTAGACGAGCGTCGCGCGACCTTCGACCTGCGAGGCGACACGCGTATCCCGGGCGGCCTGCAGTTCGCCGCGTTCGCGCACGGTGATGCGCAGGCTGTCGCGCGTGACGCGTTGTACGAGCGAGCGGTCGCTGCTGCCGTCGCCGCCGTTGTTGCAGCCGCCGAGCAGTGCAGCGGTGGGCAGCAGGAGGGCAACGCAGGAGACTCGGGCCATGAAGGGCAGGAAGGCGAACGGCAGAACTCTAGCGCGGCAGTTGCAAAGCCATCGCCCGCTCGCCACGATCCCCCGCCTCATTCGGCGCCCGCGTGCTCGGCGCGGTAGCCTCGCGGAGAGGTGCCAGAGTGGCTGAATGGGCTGGTTTCGAAAACCAGTTGGCACGCAAGTGCCACGGGGGTTCGAATCCCCCCCTCTCCGCCATTCTTTCGCCGCTCCGGGGTGCCAGTGTCGTGATGTGCTGTCAGGGCATCGACCGTACAAGGAGCAGGGTTCCCAGCACGCGAAATGACCGACACTCGAGCAAGCAAGCCGAAGAAGAAGCGCCGGCCGCTCGCTGCGGCACTCGATCATGCGGATGCAGCGCGTCTCGAGGCGAACGGTCTACTCGACGAGTCCCGACGTGCCGAGCTGGGGCAGTTCATGACGCCCGCACCGATCGCGAAACTGATGGCTTCGCTGTTCCGCGTCACCAGCAAGGATGTCCGGCTCCTCGACGCTGGCGCCGGGGTTGGATCCCTGACCGCGGCTTACGTGGCTTCTGCCTGCGCCTGGAAAAGGCAGCCGAAGTCGATCGCAGTGACCTGCTACGAAGTCGATCCGATCATGGTCGCGCATTTGCGCAGGACACTGCAAGCTTGCCAGGAGTCCTGCGCGAATGCAGGCATCCGGTTCGTGGGGCACATCGTCGAGCAGGACTTCATCGCGGCCGCGGCTGCCTTGCTCGACAACGGCTCGACAATGGCCTGTTCGGTGGGGGGTGGCAAACCCATGTTCAACGCCGCGATCCAGAACCCGCCCTACCGGAAGATTCACTCGGCTTCGCGTGAGCGCGAGCTGCTCCGTTGGGCCGGCCTCGAGACCAGCAATCTCTACACGGCCTTCGTGGGCCTGGCAGTGAAACTCCTGGAGGCCGATGGCCAGGTGGTGGCGATCACGCCGCGGAGCTTTTGCAACGGACCCTACTTCAGGCCCTTCCGCGAGCTGCTGTTCTCGGCGACAGCGCTTCAGCAAGTCCACGTCTTCGAGTCGCGCAACCGGGCCTTCCGCGACGACGAGGTGCTGCAGGAGAACGTCATCTTCCATGCGATTCGTGGGGCGGCACGAGGGCCCGTCAC
>JAYUCN010000193.1:0-5755 GCA_043740335.1 Planctomycetota bacterium | reverse complement strand
GCCACCATCGGCGGTTGCAGCTGTTGTTGCGCGCCGACGGACCAAAAGCACCCCGCCAATCCTGCGTAGCCGAGCGTACCCAAGTCGATCGGTAGCGGCGCGCCATTCCAGCTCGTGTTGCTGTAGCCACTGCCGAGCACCGCTACTTGAGTTGTCGGGTTGCCATTCGACATGTTGAGCCACATCGTGGTCCCGATGCGAGCACCGCCCGTGACGCCGATCACCGGGCGCTCCCCCGTCGTGTCTGGACACGACTGGCCGAACACAGCTTCGCCGGGAACCAGACCGGAGACGATCTGGGTCGGGTATCCCGATCCCGGGGAAAACCACAGGTCGGGCACGCCATCGCCGTCCGCATCACCAGGACTTGATCCCGCATATCCCTGCGAGCTCGCGAAGGCGAGCAGCGGTGTGAACGTGCGCCCAGAAATCACGGTCGAGACCGCGGTCGAAACCGCCCCCGAAACCACGAAGTCGCAGTAGCCATCCCCGTCGAAATCCGCCCCGCCGCCGGCCGACTCATAGCCAGGCGCAGACGGAGAACTGCTGGCCGACCAAAGCGTCGCCCCGTTCATGCCCGACCTGATTTCGAAGCCGTGGACGTCGAACGCCTTCGACGGCACGATCGTGTAGTTGCGCGCGTAGTCGTCGCGGCCGTCCGCGTTGACGTCGCCGACGGAGACAACAGAAGAGCTGCCCGTGCACGGAAACGAGTACAGCGGTAGGCCACTCACCGACGACTTGGCAGTGCACGACGTATTGCCCACCACGACGTAGTCGAGCTTGCCATCCCCATCCAGATCTCCCACGCCGCTGGCTGCGTAGTACTGCAACGCGACGGTACCGGACTCGGTGCGCAGGATCGACCCGGTGGCGCCATCATGAACATCCAGGCGTCCCGCTGCCGAAACACCCATCACGGTTGCGGCGAAACAGCCGATCGCGAACTCGGCCTTGCCGTCTCCATTGAGGTCGCTCAACCTCAGCGTGTAAACGGTCGCTACCGCGGGGGGGTCCAATACGGGCACTGCGTGCAGCTGCACTCCAGAATATGGGGAGATGACGCGCACTTGGTAGGTGGCCGATGTCGGGCTCGTTCGCACACGAAAAGCCAAGTCGTCGCGACCATCCCCATCGACGTCGCCGACGTCCCCGAGCAACACAGATTGGAGGCTCGGTGCCACCGGTGTGTACTGCACAAGCAGCGCTCCGGTGCGGCCCGAGTGGATGTTGTACACCGTGTACCAGGACCACTGGTATTCGACCCAGTCCCGCACGCCGTCACCGTCGACGTCTCCGATCGGCACGCCAGGCGTCGACCACGAGTGGATCACGGTTTGAGCAGCAATGGAACCGGCGGGTACTGCGATCGCGAAACACGCAAGCCAACTCGAGCCATGCATCGTCGAACTCCGTTCTGAGTTACCGCCCTTGAACGACGGGGGCTTCGATACGGTATCCAGCGATCATCGGAGTGCCAACCCGGGGCCCGTGTGCAAGGAGATTGGGCGACTCCAGCGGACGACCCATCGCGTCGGCCGCAACGCCGCACAGCCGCGCGACCGCGACTGTTCGCCGCCCGCACCGGCATGACCTGCGGCTCAATTAAATTCCCAACTGCGCGAAGACCAGCACGTGGCCGCCCGGAGCGAACAGGATCGCCGCGGAGGCTGCATAACGGCGGCACTCCGGCAAGTGGGATTACGCCCTGCGGTCGAGGCTGCGCACCGGCATTCGCTCGCCGGTCGTTTTGCCGCCCGCGACTCTCGCGGCTGCGCAAGCCGTCACTGGACGGCTCGCCCGCGACGTTGCGCCGGGTTCAGGGTGCCGCCACACTGCTTCCCGTCATGACCGAGCCGACGTCCGCCGCGAAGCCCTACCCCAAAGTCGCAGCGCTTGCGAGCTTCCCCGCGATCGAAACCGTGGCGGCACTCAGGCCAGCCCGGCGCAGAACGCGGCATGCTCGGGCGTGCGAACGCCCACTGCGACAGCTGCCCGCAACGCGGACGCATCGCCTCGCAGGAGTGCTGCCACGTCGAGCCACAGGCCAGGGAACACCTCGCTGCGCAGCACGCCCGAACCGTCCTCGGCCAACCTCTCGTAGACTCCGCGCCGCAGCACGAACCAGTCGACCTCCGCGTCGTCCGTGCGCCACACGACGTACTCGCGCACACCAATGCGGCGGTAGACGTGCAGCTTCTGATGCAGGTCGTAGCTGACCGAACTCGCGGCAATCTCGACGATCAGTTCAGGGGGGCCCTCGAGGTATCCCTCGGCATCAACGCGCGACGTCCCGCCCTGCCCGGCAATGCGCAGCAGCAGGTCGGGCTGCGCCTCGCTTTCCTGGTCGACCCGCAACGTCGCGTCGGTCGCGCCACCGACGCCGGGCGTCGCCTCGATGTAGCTGGAGAGCAGACCACCGACCAGGAAGTGGGGATTCCCGTGGTGGGTGTAACGAACAGGGGACGGCATGTAGACCACTCCTTCGATGAGCTCCGCCTTCTTGAGGTTCGGCATCGCCGAGTAGCGCCGTTCGAACTCGTCGCGCGTGAGCCTGTCGCCAGCGTGGAGAACGGGAGCCTTCGGGGAGGTCGTCATGAGTGGAGCCATGCCAGGAAGTGGCACAACGGGGGCAGAATGTAGCAGGATTCCCGGTTGCGGCCGGTGGCCGGCACGCGGAAGCCGGTCCCGCGCGGGTTCCCGCGTGCGGTGCCGGTTTCGAGCAGATGCAATCCAAGGGCAGATCGAAGCCCTGGAAGGCCTGCATTCCCTGGGCTGGACGGCAGCGATCATTTAGTGCGAACGGCTTGCACCCTTGCTGCGACCTTGCCCTGCTCGTTGGTCACGACCTGCGCCAACAACGGGAACGACCTACACCGCGACCGGCTCGAGCTTCTTGCGATGCTCCTTGAGCGCCGCCACCACGTGCTCGGACATCCCCGCCCCACCCTGATCGAGCACGACGAAGATCTCTCTACGCATGCGCGGCTCCCAGAACCGCTTCAGGTGCCCCGCGATCCCTTCCAGCGCCACCTTCCGTTCCGGCTCCGCCGCGAAGAACGCGGCGATCTCGTTCGCCATCTTCACCAACTTCTTCCCGTCCATCAGCGGACGTCTCCCTTCAGCGCACCCTTCGGCAGCAGCGACTCCTGCTCGTCCGCGACCGAGTCGAACTCCCGCTGCCACTCCGACTTCTTCGCGTGCGCCACAACTTGCACCGCCGTCACCTTGTACTCCGGACAGTTCGTCGCCCAGTCCGAGTTCTCGGTCGTGACGACGTTGGCGCCCGACTCCGGATGGTGGAACGTCGTGTAGACGACGCCCGGCTGCATGCGCTCGGTGACCACCGCGCGCAGCGTCGTCTCGCCCTTGCGACTCTGCACCGACACCGGTTCCCCATCGACGACCCCGCGCTGCTCGGCGTCGTGCGGATGGATCTCGAGCACGTCGGCTTCGTGCCAGAGCTGGTTCTGCGTGCGCCGCGTCTGCGCGCCGACGTTGTATTGACTCAGGATGCGGCCCGTGGTCAGGATGAGCGGGAACTTGCGCGACGTGCGTTCGTCGGTCGCCACGTAGTCCGTGATCATGAAGCGGCCCTTGCCACGCACGAACTCGTGTTCGTGCATGACGGGCGTGCCTTCGGGGGCCTTGTCGTTGCACGGCCACTGGATGCTGCCGAGCCGATCGATCTTCTCGTAGGAGACACCCGTGAACGTCGGCGTCAGCAAAGCGATCTCGGCCATGATCTCGGACGGGTGGTCGTAGTGCATCGGGTAGCCGAGCGCCTTGCTGAGTGCTTGCGTCACTTCCCAGTCCGCGAGCCCCGCGAGCGGCGGCATGACCTTGCGGACCCGGCTGATGCGCCGCTCGGCGTTCGTGAACGTGCCGTCCTTCTCCAGGAACGACGAACCGGGCAGCATCACGTGCGCGTACTTCGCCGTCTCGTTCATGAAGATGTCCTGGACGATGACGCACTCCATCGCTGCCAGGGCCTTCAACACGTGGTGCGTGTCCGGATCGCTCTGCGCGATGTCCTCGCCCTGCACGTAGACCGCCTTGAACGAGCCGTCGATCGCGGCATCGAACATGTTCGGGATGCGCAGCCCCGGCTCGTCCTGGATCGGCACACCCCACGCCGTCGCGAACAGTTGGCGTACGGCCGGATCCGAGACGTGGCGGTAGCCCGGCAGTTCGTGCGGGAACGAGCCCATGTCGCACGAGCCCTGCACGTTGTTCTGGCCGCGCAGCGGATTGACGCCCACCCCCGGCCGGCCGAGGTTGCCCGTCAGCATCGCGAGGTTGGCGATCGCCATGACGGTCGTGCTGCCCTGGCTGTGCTCGGTGACGCCGAGCCCGTAGTAGATGGCGCCGTTCCTCGCCGTCGCGAACAGGCGCGCCGCACCACGCAGGTCGGCCGCCGGCACGCCGGTGACCTTCGCCATCGCCTCGGGCGAGTTCTTCGGCAACGCGATGAAGGTCTTCCACTTCTCGAACTCGGCGACGTCGCAGCGCGCGCGCACGTAGTCCTCCTTGGCGAGGCCCTCCGTGACGATCACGTGCGCGAGCGCGTTCATGACCGCGACGTTGGTGCCGGGCTGCAAGGCGAGATGGAACTGCGCCTCGACGTGCGGCATGCGAACGAGGTCGATGGCGCGCGGATCGATGACGATGAGGCTCGCACCCTCGCGCAGCCGCCGCTTCATGCGCGACGCGAACACCGGGTGCGCGTCGGTCGGGTTGGCGCCCATCACGATGATGCAATCGCTGTGGTCGACGCTGTCGAAGTCCTGCGTTCCCGCGGACTCACCGAGCGTCGTCCTCAGACCGTAGCCGGTCGGCGAGTGGCACACGCGGGCGCAGGTGTCGACGTTGTTGTTGCCCATCGCGGCGCGCACGAGCTTCTGCACGAGGTACGTCTCCTCGTTCGTGCAGCGCGAGCTCGTGATGCCGCCGACGGAACCGCGGCCGTACTGCTGCTGGATGCGCTTGATCTCGCTCGCCGCGTAGGCAATCGCCTCTTCCCACGACACCTCGCGCCACGGGTCCGTGATGAGCTTCCGGATCATCGGCTTCTTGACGCGGTCGGGATGCGTCGCGTAGCCCCACGCGAAGCGCCCCTTCACGCACGAGTGGCCGTGGTTCGCCTTGCCGTCCTTGTGCGGCACCATGCGCACGACCTCGGTGCCCTTCATCTCGGCGCGGAACGAGCAGCCGACGCCGCAGTACGCGCAGGTCGTCACCACCGCGTGGTCGGGCTGGCCCGCATCGACGATCGACTTCTCCATGAGCGTCGCCGTCGGGCAAGCCTGCACGCAGGCGCCGCACGACACGCACTCGGAGTCGAGGAAGTTGGTCGGGCCCGCGGCGATCTTCGATCCGAACCCGCGACCCTCCACCGTGAGCGCGAACGTGCCTTGCACTTCCTCGCAGGCGCGCACGCAGCGCGAGCAGACGATGCACTTGGTCGAGTCGAACGTGAAGTACGGGTTCGACGTGTCCTTCGCCGCGACGAGGTGGTTCTCGCCCTCGTAGCCGTAGCGCACCTCGCGCAAGCCGACGACGCCCGCCATGTCCTGGAGCTCGCAGTTGCCGTTCGCCGGGCAGGTGAGGCAATCGAGCGGGTGGTCGCTGATGTAGAGCTCCATCGTCGACCGCCGCAGGTCGGCCAGCTTCTTGCTCTGCGTCTTGACCTTCATGCCGGGCTCGCAGGGCGTCGTGCACGAAGCCGGGTAGCCGCGGCGGCCTTCGACTTCGA
>JAYUCN010000192.1:0-2351 GCA_043740335.1 Planctomycetota bacterium | reverse complement strand
AGCACAGGTTCGCCATCGCGTTGAAGGCATTGTTGGCCCACTTGCGCGGCCGCAGCCAATGCTCGTCCTCTTCGTTCCAGGCGCCGCGCATCATGCGCGAGGCGATGACCATGTCGGCGCCGGCCTCGAGGTGAGGACGGAAGCGAGGGATGTCGGCCGCGTCCTCGTTGCCGTCCGGCGAGTAGAACAGCAGCGCGTCGCCCTTCGCGTGCGCGAAGGCGAGGCGGAACGCTTCGCCGCGACCGCGCGAGACCTGCTCCACGACCGGCAGACCCTTCTGCGCATAGAACTCGCGCGTACCGTCGGTCGAACCGCCGTCGACGGCGAACGCCTCGTCGACCGCCGCGAACGGGATGCGATCCCACAGCGCGGTGAGCCCCGTGATCTCGTTGCGCGTCAGCAGCACCAGGGAGATCTTCATTGGGGAGATCTTCATCGGCCCTTCTGCTGCTGCTCGTACCAGGCGATGGTCCGCTGCAGGCCCTCGCGCAGCGGCATCGCGGCGCGGTAGCCGAGCAGCTTCTCGGCGGTCTTCGTGTCGCACTTGCGCCGCGGCTGACCGGCCGGTTTGTCGCGGTCGAAGACCAGCTCCAGCTTGCGGCCCGTGAGTTCGATGAGCGTGCGCGCCAGTTCGGCGACGGTGGTCTCTTCGTCCGCACCGATGTTGATCGCCTCGACACGCGGACTCTGCTCGGCCACGGTCATGAGGCCGCGCGCGAAGTCGGTGGCATACAGGAAACTGCGCGACGCGCTGCCGTCGCCCCACACCACGAACTTGTCGCGCGACTCGTAGACGCGGCGGATGAGTGCCGGGATCACGTGGCTGCTGGCGAGCTCGAAGTTGTCCCTCGGGCCATAAGCGTTGTACGGACGCGCGATGCGCACGTGCATGCCGAACTCCTTGGCGTACGACTCGCCGAGGAACTCCTCCATGCGCTTGGCCCAGCCGTAGCCTTCGTTGGTCGGTTCGGGGCGGTCCTTGAAGCCTTCCTCTTCGGGCGTCGGGATCGTGCAGAAGCGCGGATACACGCACGCCGAACTCGTCACGAGCACCTGCAGGCCGGCCGCGCGCGCGGCCTCCATACAGTTCATGAACACCTGCAGGTTGCGCCGGAAGATCGTCGCCGGGCTCTTGATGTTGAACTCGATGCCGCCGACGCAGGCGGCCAGGTGCATGAGCAGGTCCTGGCCGACCATGGCGCGCTGGCAGTGGGCGGGGTCGAGCAGATCGCCGAACACCCAGCGCACCTCCTTCTGCACATGGGCGAGGAAGCGCGCCGCCGTCGCCTCGCTCGTCGCCGTGGCGGTCACACGCGCGCCCGCCTGCAGCAACAGCTCGACGAGGTGCGAGCCGATGAAGCCGCTGCCGCCCGTGACCAGGACGCGCCTGCACTGCCAAAAGCTCACGGTCGGCACCAGCTCACGATCGGCACCAGCTCAACGGTCGGCCTCGCCCATGACGATGGCCTCGTCCGCGACGGGCTCCAGGCCATGGCGTGCGGGTTCGATGCCGACCGCCGTGAGATCGGCGGCGAGCATGAGGCGCGCGAGCGCCAGAAACCCGACCTTCGGTTTCCAGCCCAACAGTTTGCGCGCCTTGCTGGCGTCGCCCTGCAGGTGGTCGACCTCGGTGGGTCGGAAGTAGCGCGGGTCGATCACGCAGAGATCGGCGGCGCGCAAGCCGAGGATGCCGCAGCAGACGTCGAGGAACTCGCGCACGCTGTGCGACTCGCCGGTCGCGAGCACGTAGTCGCCCGGCTGCTCCTGCTGCAGCATGAGCCACATGCCTTGCACGTAGTCCTTGGCGTAGCCCCAGTCGCGTTTGGCGTCGAGGTTGCCGAGGTGCAGCTTGTCGCGCTTGCCGGCGAGGATCTGCGCGAGGCCACGCGTGATCTTGCGCGTGACGAAGGTCTCGCCGCGCCGGGGGCTCTCGTGGTTGAAGAGGATGCCGTTGCAGGCGAACGAACCGTAGGCCTCGCGGTGGTTCACCGTCGCCCAGTAGGCGTGGATCTTCGCCGCGGCATACGGCGAGCGCGGGCGGAACGCGGTGCTCTCGTTCTGCGGCGGCGGCGCCGAACCGAACATCTCCGACGAGCTGGCTTGGTAGATGCGCGCCTTCACGCCCGACTCGCGCAGCACTTCGAGCACGCGGATCGCACCCATGGCGACCACGTCCGCGGTGTATTCCGGGATGTCGAACGACACCCGCACGTGCGACTGGGCGCCGAGGTTGTAGATCTCTGAAGGCCCGTGCTTGTGCACGATGCGCGCCACGCTGCCGGCGTCGGTGAGGTCGGCGTAGTGCAGGTGGAATCGCCGCCGCTCCGCGTACGGTTCCTCGAACAGGTGCT
>JAYUCN010000191.1:0-2354 GCA_043740335.1 Planctomycetota bacterium | reverse complement strand
AGACCGCCGCGGGCACCAACAAGGCTTCGGTGGCGATTCGTCCGTGAACCAGGAATCCGTGCGAAGCGATCGGTCGCGATCGCAAGCACGGCGTCCGCATCGTTGCCATCCACAACCACCTGCTCGGCGGCAGCATCCTGGCGCCGTGATGGCGGCGTGGCTGAACTGGCGAAGCTCGCCTGGGAGATTGGCTGCCGACCCGGGCCACGTAGGCTAGAGCCATGCGCCGTTCGTGTTGGCTCGCGTTCGTCCTGCTCGGACTCGGCTGTGCCCACGAACCAGTTCTGCAGCGCACGGCTTCGGGATTGTCATGGCGCGAGCTCGCGCCCGGCACCGGCGATCGCCTGGCACCCGACGACATGGCGACGGTCACCTGGTTGGCGACCAAGGACGACGGCACCGTCTTCGAAGATCGGCGCGCCACGACACCGCCGATTCGCATGCGCGTGGCACCCCAGGTGCCGATCTGGTGGCAGGAAGGCCTACAGCTCATGCAGCCCGGGGGTCGCTACTACGTCGAGGTGCCGATCGCCCTCATGTGGCCCGCCGCCCTGCAACCGCCAGCACTGCGCAACTGCCACCACGTGACCTACGAGGTCCACCTGGTCGAAGCTCTGCGCATGCCGAAGTTCGCGCGGCCCGACCCGCAGCGCCTGCGCGAGGTCGCTGGCTTTCCCTGCGAAGTGCTCGCCGCGGGCCAGGGCGAACCGCCCGCGCCCGATCATTGGTGCACCGTGCAGTACACCTGCTGGAACGAGAACGGCGAGATCGTCGACGCGACCCAGACGGTCGGCGCGCCGCTGCGCACGCGCGTCGATGCAGCCGCGGCACCGTTCCTCGTGGCGGTGCTCGCGCGCATGCCCAAAGGAGCGCACTGGCGCTGCAGTTCGCCGATCGAAGCCGGCCACGCGCGCTGGGCGGCGATCCTCGGTGCGAAGACGACGATCTACTGGGACGTCGAGGTGCTCGCGGTCACACCGCCCTAGCCGATTGCCGTGTTCTCGCCACGCGCGGTGGCGCAGATCGAGCGGATCAGCCGACCCGCGCTACGCGCCGCGCGTGCAGTGGCTCAGTTCGCCGGCCAGAACACGGGCGCGCCGATGGTCAAGTTGCCGGTACCAAGATCCAGGCAGGCCCCCAGGAACCCGAGCGATGCCGGCGCCAGCGGCGCCCCCAGCGTGATGCCGGGGATGGTGACGCTGAAACGGCCATCGGCACCCGCCAAGCCAAATCCGAGCACGACCACCGATGGGAAGCCCGTACCGACGATGGCGATCGATCCCGGCGGGCAGGTGATGCCGAGTTCGAGGTCGAACGGCCCAAGCCCGCCGTTGAGGCACATGGGTGCGACGACGACGTTGCCGTCGACGGCGTTGTTGACGTCGATGTAGCTCAACGTGCCGACGTTGCCGGCTTGGATCGCGTTCAGCACGGAGTTGGCGCCGGTCCGCAAGACCTTCTCGACGTTGTCAGGTGCCGAGATGGCCAGCAGCACGTCGTCGTGGCGGCGGTCGTACTCGCACCAGTTGCTGCTCGTGCTCGTGTTGGCGACTGCCACGCCCGGGCCACCGGTCTTGGGCATGCGGAACAGCATGGCGCCCGCGGCGCCGAAGGTGCTGATCCAGAGCTCATCCGGAGTCGCGCCGGCAGCCGGCACGAAGGTGATGCCACTGATCGAAGTGACAGCGACGCTGCCCAGCAGCACCGGCGGCTGGAAGGAGCAGTCGGGGTTCTTCAGCATCACGTGCACCTGGCCGGCGGTGAACATGCCGACGTAGAGGTTGCCAGCACCGTCCGTGCAGATCGCGTTGTGCGTGCCCGATGCGACCGAGCCGATGTTGGTCGCGACACCGCCGAGCTTGCGGTTGACGCGGAAGACGCCGCCGGCGTTCGCCGCCGTCGAACCACAGGCGATGGGATTGGCATTGTCATCGAAGGCAATCGCCGCGACCGACGACAGCGCCGCGTACGGCAGCGTGGCGTGCTGCACGAACTGCGACACCACCGTCCCGGTGATGCGGATCCAGTTCACCTGATTCGAGGTCTGGCCGTTGCTGTTGATGCCGCCGAGCCAGACGCGGCCATCGATCGGATCGATCTGCACCGCGTTCACACCCGAGCCAGCACTGCCGGCAGCGAGCAGGCCGGTGACGGCCACGGACGCGCCGGTGCGATCGGCCAGCCAGATTCCTTCCGACGGAGAGACGTTGTTGGTGACACCGACGACGCTGGAGTCGTAGGGAACGCCCTGCGCGTTCAGGGCAGGGAACGTGGACGTCAGGGCCAGAAGCCCGAAGAGGAGACGACGCATGGCTGCTCCAGTTCTGGTTGTGGACGGAACGCGGCGAAACGAG
>JAYUCN010000190.1:0-5777 GCA_043740335.1 Planctomycetota bacterium | reverse complement strand
GGTGCCAGCGCTTGCCCTGCGCTTCGCGCCCGTCCTTGCGTTCGGCCGTGACCGTCAGCACGTGGTCCTGCAGGTGGACGTGGATGTCCTTCTCTTCGAGTCCGGGCAGCTCGAACGACAACTCGTAGGCATGCTCGTTCTCGCTGATGTTGGTGCGCGGGGCGCCATTGGTCTCCGCGGTGCCGTAGAACTCCTGCAGGGTGTCGCCGAAGAGACGGCCGAACAGGGTCTGGAACGCGTCGCGCGTCTGGGGAAGAGTGGAAGTGTTCTGCGTCTTGTCCATGGTCATGATCCTCACGGGTTGCTGGGAATGCGCCGCAGGGAGCAAGCCTCGTGCCAATGCGAGCCAAGCCGGCCGAATGGATCGCAAGGTGCCGCGCGAGCGCACGATCGTCATGCACGACGAGAGTCGCTACGGCGATCGGCGCATGTCAGGACGACGCCTCTATGCCAACGTGGCGTCAGGTGGTGGCTGAGGGAACCGTCGCCAGACCCTCTTCCTGTTGGTTCGTTCCAGACATCGGGCGGCGTGCTTGCGGGCCTTGCGTGCCAGCATCGTGTGTTGGGCGGCGAGGCCTCCCAACGCCGCGGCCGTCATCGCCCCATCGGGGCTGCTGGTTGCTGCCGTGGCGATCCAATCGACGAGCCGCAGCGCGCCGGTCTCGTGGTCGCACACCGTTCCGAGCACTTGCTGCAGGCGCGTCACGGCGACCAGGGACTTGTCGTAGTCGTGGTTCGCCAGGGTCGCAAACTCCTCGGCCAGGTAGCGCAGCCGTTTGGTCGCGAGGCGCAGTTCGTGCGCGGGCGCCGTCGGCAGATCGGGGGCGATGGCGGCGGCCAACTTGCGAACGGTGGCCACGGCCTTGGCCAACCGGGGTGGGACCGCGGCTGCACTCGGCATGGTGCCAGCTCCATCGGCATGCGCCACGCTCGCCAGCCGCTGCTCGAGTTCCACCTCGGCTGCCTGGCGCGCCTCACTGCGCAACCAGATCTGCAGTTGCGCGTGCACCGGTTCGCGTTGGACGCTGATCCAGGTGAGTGCGTGTGCCGCCGCCGGTTGCAGCGAGGCCGGCAACTCCGCGATGTCGCCCGGCAGACTCGCGAGCATCACGTCGAGGTCGCGCCTTGTACCGAGTTGGCGCCCCGTCGCGCCGAGCTGGTCGAGCAACCACTCGCCCGTGTCCGCGGGCCACAGGTCGCGGAACGCGCGCACGAGGCACCGCAGGCGGCGCACCGCCACGCGCATCGTGTGCAGGCAGCCCGGGTCGCGGTCGCAGCGCACGCCGACTTCGGCGTGGCGAAGGGTGTCGAGGTGCCGCGCGGCGATGGCAGCGATCGCCGTGCCGATGGGCGTGTCGTCAGCCGGCGTAGCCGCCACGGTGGCCTCGTGCAAGCCGAGCAACGCCGCCGCATGCGTCGGCTTGTCGTCGGTCGCCGCGCGCAGGGACAGCCGTTGGCCCAACCGAGCAGCGAGGCGTTCGGTGTCCTGCAGGTTGTCGATCACTTCGAGTTCGAGTTCCCAGAACGTCGCCGTGCGTCCAGCCGCCGTTGCAAGGACCCGATCCACGGCGAGTTCACAGAGGTCGTGATCTTCGTCCTGCAGCAGGCGGAGTTCGCGCTGCGTCTCGAGTCGCAGGCGAGCGACGAGCGGTCGGCCGAGGACGAACGGCTCGATCGTGTCGCGCAGCTCCGGCGGCAGCTCGCGCGTGGTGCGTGGAGCGGCGGCTGCGGGCCAAGCGGCTTCGTGTTCCTCGCGTACGAACAGACCGCCATCGTTGGTGCCCCGGAGCTTGCACGTGACGCGCTGCCCCTGCTTGTCTTCGCGCACGCGCAGGCCGATGCCCGCGCGCACGAGCGATCCGAGTTCGTCGTCGAGCCAGGTGTCGACATGTCGGAGGGACTCAGCGGTGCGACACGTGATGCCTGTTTCGCGAACGGTGGCGTCGACCACGACGATCTCGATGGCGTGCTCGGTGCGCAGCTTGAACTCGGTCTCCGTCTGGTGGGGCATGGTGGCCGCGGCCTCCCGGCCGCTGGTGCTCAGGGTACTTCGAGGCGTGGCATGCGTCCGAACAGCTGCGCGAACAACGCCCCCTTCTCTGCCACGGCCCTGGCCTCCAGCGTCAATCGGGTATGCGGATCCCCGGCAAGGACTGGTCGCAAGTCGACAAAGCCTTCACGGATCGTCACGCTGACGGCATCGACCACACCGGCGTGCTGGCGATCGAGTGCGTCCGCGAGCCGCAGGATCGCGGTCAACCGTTCCAGCAGCGTGCGATCGCGACGGCGCAGGGCCATGAACTCTTCCTGGTCGCGGGTGGGCGGGGCCTTCCTGTGGAAGCGCGCGAGCAGGGCGACCAGATGACGCTCTTCGTCGGTGAGCCCGACCAGCTCGCTCGCCTCGATCAGGTACTGCGAGTGCTTGTGATGGCCGTCGTTGTTGACCGCGACGCCGACATCGTGCAGCAGGGCAGAGGCCTCGAGCAGGACCCGCGCGCGCCCACCGAGGCCGTGCAGTTCCTTGGTCTGGTCGAAGATCTGTTGCGCCAGCGTGAGCACGGTCTCCGCGTGCTCGGACTCGTAGTGGTAGCGGCGGCCCATGGCCCGGCACGACGACAGCACGACGTCGACGTGATCCTCGGCGGCGAACGTTTCGAAGTGGCCCTGTACGACCTCGGCCAGCAGTCCCTCCTTGATGCCGACGCGCGGCACGAGCAAGCCTTCCACGCCCGCCAGTTCACCAAGGCGAACGTAGACGATGCCGGCCGGCACGATCGTGTCGGCGCGGTCGGGCTTGAGGCCACGCTTCTCCATGCGCTCCGCCAACGACATCGCCGCCAGGTCGAGCACTTCCTGATTGATCTCCGCGATCGTGCAGGTCTCGATGCCCTCCTTCTGACGCGGGCCGAGGCGGCCGTTCCGCAGGTCGGTGAGACTCTCGATGTTGCCGCCGACGGCGATGTAGCGATCGATGCGCTTGGTTTCGAAGCGATCGACGATGCGGCGCTCGAGGCTCTTCAGGTGCTTCTGCATGAGCTCGACGAACGATTCGCCGGGCGTCTCGCTGTTGCGGAACGCCTCGAGCATGCGCAGGGCCCCGAGCCGGTAGGAATCGGCGCTGGTCACCTGTCCCTTCTCGAGCAGGACCAGCTCGACGGAGCCGCCGCCGACATCGACGAGCAGCGAACGTCCCTGCCGCAGGTCGACCTTCGTCTCGACGCCGAGCTTCAACAGGTAGGCCTCCTGCGTGCCCGAGATGACCTCGATCTCGATGCCGCTGGCGTCGCGCACGCGATCGATGAGCAGGTCGCGGTTGCGCGCATCGCGCATCGCCGAGGTCGCCATCGCGCGCATGTGGCGCACGCCGAGTCGATCGCACGTGGCGCGAAAGCGGCGGAAGGCATCGACGGTCTCCGCCAGCGCGGCATCTGGAATCTGCCCGGTCTGGAACACGTCGCGGCCCAGGCACACCGGCAGGCGGTGGCTCTCGATCACGCCGATGGCGCCGCCGGTCGTCTCGGCGACGAGGAAGCGGATCGCGTTCGATCCCATGTCGACGATGCCGATGCGGGCTGGGTCCGTCATGTTCGCGGCAGGCTAGCGACTACGGCCCGCAGGGGAAGCGGCTGTTCGGCGGAGCCACGCCGCCAGGAGTGCGGTAAGCTCGCGGCGTCATGAACGCGCCGAAGGAACCCGAGAAGCCGGCCAAGCCACCTGCCGAGGCATCGTCGAGCAAGCTGTCGAGCAAGTTGTCGAGCACGTTGCAGCACGTGAAGGCCGTGCAAGGTCATGGCGACACCGACGTGTCCTGGACGAACCTGCACGACAAGGTGGTGCGCTGGGTGGCCGAGGCGACGCATGGGCAGAACCTGCCGACCGACAAGAGTCTCGACGATCTGACGCAGGAAGTCCTGCTGCAGGTCTTCCGCGACATCGGCGAGTTCAAGGTCGAGCCGGGTGCGTCGTTCTCGGGTTGGGTGCGCATGATCGCGCACCGGAAGCTCAACGACTACTGGCGGCGCACGCGCGCCAAGAAGCGCGGCGGCGGCAAGCTGCGGCACCTCGGCGATTTCGACGAATCGGGTGGGCGCGAGCACTTCGCCGACGACCGGATCCCGCGGCAGAGCATGCTGGTGCGCTACCAGGAGCTGCAGGGCGCGCTGCACAAGGCGCTCGGCGAACTCAGCGACAAGCACAAGCGCGTGATCGAACTGCGCCTGTTCCAGGGCAAGAGCTTCGCCGAGATCATGCCGCTGCTCGGCTACACCAAGGAAGTCACGGTGCGGTCGCTGCACATGCGCGCGCTGCAGCGACTCCAGGAACTGCTGGCGCCGTTCAACGGCTGAGTGAGTACTCGAAGTGCGTCGCGTGGCCCGTGCCAAGCGGCCAAGGCAGGGTCTGCACGAAGTCGACGAAGTCGCTGAGCAGTAGTTCTGCGTCTTCGTTGATCTTCCTCTCCTTCTTCTTCTCGCCCTTCTCGGCTTTTTCGCCCTTCTCGTTCTTCTCGGCTTGCTCGTGCTTGGGTGTGGCCGGCTTCCGCGGCACGGGCACGAACTCGATGACCTCGTTCGGCAGGGCCAGCCTGCGGGCGCGGGTCGGGCCAGCGGGCCCCGGTGAGTCCGGACGCGGGGCGGCGTTGGCGCGCGGCGGTCGTGCTTGTTCGACGATGGTCGGGGTCACGCCGTGGAAGTGGAAGTGCACCTCGCCGTGTTCGTTGTTGACGATGATGGTGGCGGGTGCTGCGGGAGCTGCGACGCCGGGGGGCGGCGCTGGCGGCTCGTGCATCGGTTCCGCCGCACGCAACGCCATGGCCCGCGGTGCGGCCTGCGCTTGCTTCTCCTTCACCTGCGCCACGCGGCCTTCGAACTTTGCGACTTGCTCGTGTGCCGCGAGCCGTTCGCGCAGTTCGTCGTTCTCGCGGCGCAACTTTGCCATCTCCTCGTCGGTGTCGCGGCCTCTGCGCTCCTGCGCGGCACGAACGGCCTGGCGCTCGCCATCGGCGGCGCGTCGCGATTGCTCGAGGTCGTTCTTGACCGCTTCCCGCAACCGCTCGATCTGGCGCCGCTCTTCGGTCAGACGCTCGATGGCCTGGGCACGGTCGTCGCTTCGATTCCCGCTCGCAGCTTTGCTGTCGGCGAGCTGCTTCTGGAGCTCCTCGACCTGCCGCCTCGCCGCCTCGAACCGGCGTTTGGCTTCGTTCTGTTCGGCGGCGGCGCGGTCCTGTTGTTCCTTCTGCTCCTTCTGGAGCGCGAGGCCGTGGGCGCGCATCGCCTCGGCCTGCTGATCTGCGCGCGCCTTCTCCTCGGCGACCTTGGCCCGCTGAGCTTCCTTGACCGCTTCCTGTTGCGCCCGCTGCAACTCCTTCACGGCCTGCGCGCGTTCGGCCTCGAGCTTGCTGCGTGTCTCCGCGGTCGCCTTCTCGATCGCGTTGCGCTCGGCCTCGAGCTTCTGGCGCGTGTCCACGGTTGCCCGTTCGAGCTGGCCGCGCTCCGCTTCGAACTTCTTGCGCATCTCGGCAGTCGCCCGCTCGAGCTGGTTGCGCTCTGCCTCGAGCTTGTCGCGCAACTCCGCGTTCGCCTTCTCCTGCTGGGCGAGGCGTTGCTCGGCGTCGCGACGCACGTCCGTCACCTTTCGTTCGCTTGCGGCGGACTGTTCGTGCATGGCTTTCTCCTGCGCATTCACGTGCTCGCGCAGCTTCGCCAGCTCCTGCTGTGCTTCCTGCAGGGCCTGCACCTTCTCCTGCTTCTGCTGAGCCTGGCCATCCTGAAGCGACTTCA
>JAYUCN010000189.1:0-5778 GCA_043740335.1 Planctomycetota bacterium | reverse complement strand
TGGATGAGAGGGAATCTCTTCGGGCCGTTCCAGGCCGAACGCGACCTCCATTCGTACCCGGCTCGACGGCGAATCGAGGCCGTGCGTGGGGTGACGGCAGCGGGTGTCGGCGCGGGGACGAAACCGGTCACACCTGCGGCCGGGATGTCGCTACCGAGGCAGTCGGAGCGAATTGGTCGCGCCGGCTGCATCCGAAACCCTTCCAACCGAGATCCACCATGTTCCTCCGCATCACCTCGACTGCACTCACCTTCGCTCTCTGCCTCGCCAACGCCAGCGCCCAGAGCTGTGGGCCCGCCGTCATCCCGATTGGCCAACCCGGCCTGATCGGCTTCACGCCTGCCTGCTTGGGTGCCATGCCACTGCCGCTGCCGCCAGGCGGCAACCCCGGCTTCGCCATCTTCGCTGGCAGCCTGCCGATGCCGCTCAGCTTCGAGTTCCTCGTCTTCTCGGGCTTCGCGCCCCCGCCATTCGCGGCGATACCGCCGGGCATGCTGTGCGGGGCCTTCGGCCTGCCGGGCACGCTGCCGGCCGCCTACATCGGTGCGTTCTATGTCGGCGTCTCGATGCCGGCACCGCCGCCGTTCGCGCTGCCGGTTCCCCCCGGGTTCCCGCCGGGTGCGCTGTTCCTGACCGTGCAGACCGCTGGCTACAACCCAGTCACCGGTTGCATCGCGATCTCGAATGGAACGACGATCACGAACTGATCTGGCGCCCTGCTACCAGAACCACGGTACGGGGGGAGTAGTTGCTGATGCGCAGATCCTCGACCATGCGCTCACGGAGCATCGTCATCGGTCTTCCTCGTCGTTGGGGACACCTCCCTGCCGCACTGAGCCGCACTGGGGAGCGTCCCGCGAACGACCTGATGGCGAGTGGATTCAGAACGCCGAGGGCATCACCGGCACGAGGGGCCGGGAGCGGGCTACCGCGGAGGGGTTTCGTTCAACGTCTTTGCTGCAAGGCGCGAGCCGGCTTGGCGGCTCGTCGCCTCCTGCATCTGGGCACCCAGTCTACTGGACATCTGGACGACCAACCATCCATCGAGTGAGCTCGCCGTCACCGACGGCGATGAACTGCACTCCATCAGACCCGCGACAGAGTTGCCAAGCCTCGTATCCCGACGATACCGCGACGACCTCCAGCACGTGTTCCTTGCCAAACGAAAGCGACAGGTCGAGTGTCCCGGGGCGCAGCGCGAGCGCGGTCACCGTGACACCTGCCAAGCGCTTCGTGACTTCAGAGGCGGAGTCGATGGGTGCTGGCAGACCGAACTGTTGCCCATCGTCGTCACTGCTGGCGCGGATGCGACCGCCCTCCAGAAGCCGCCACGGGCAACCAACCATCAAGCCCACACCGTCGGCAAAGAGAAAGGCCCAGTCGGCCTCGCGTCGACGGAGCGACTCGAATGCACGCCCGATCATCCATGAGAGGTTCAGTCACGCGATGCGACTCTGGTGTGCCCAACGTCTTTGCCCATCAGCCGCGAGCGCCGCTGCGGCGCTCGTCGGCTGCTGCGGCTGGACGGCAGTATCGTTGCACCCACCAGTCGCTGCCTGATTGGGCGCACTACTCAGCCAAGGTCCGGATGCTGTCCTCGCGATGCATGCCACACTGCACGGACGATCACCTCGCGACGCGGCACGTGCACCGTATAGTAGACGTGATATCGGCAACGCGAGAGCAGGACTCGGCGCAGTCCAAGCACAGCGTTCGAATTGCACGGTGCGCCAGTCCCCGGAAGCTGAGTCAGTCGATCGATCGCCGCCCTCAGCTCCTCGTTGAACAAGCTTGGCGCTGCAGGTCTCTCGCGGGCCCACCACTCCTGAATGGTGTCGGCGTGAGAAGACGCATTCGCGGTGAAGAGAACAACCCATCGATGCCCACTCACGCCTGCCGCTGCCGCCGCAACCGACGGAGCACGGCATCAGCCGGAATCAGACGCCCCTCCTTGACGTCACGCTCTGATTGCTCAAGCGACTGCTCGAGCCGCCGTCGCGATTCATCGTCGAGGTCATCCCACCAGTCGGCAGGAACCAAGTCGATCTCGGCTCCCTCGGGAAGGTCTGTTGCTTCGTCGAGCACAAGTCGACCGTTCTGGACGCGCGCTTTCATCGGTGCCATGAACGAGATGGTAGCACGATCCGAGCGGTCAGTCAGTGCAGGCACAACCAACCCCGCGAGCGCATCACGCGAATGGCCGTCCAACGTCTGTGGTGCTGAGCCGCGAGCGCCGCTACGGCGCTCCCCGGCTGTATGGGCTTGTTGGGCGGTCATCTCAGTCGCAAGCGATCTCCGTCTGCCAACGGCACGCCTTGCACTTGAGCCGGCGGGATCTCGGGCATCTGCCAGCGATCTTGATCACGGCGGCGGCGACCAGGACTCCGGCCAAGCACGCGCCGAAGCCAGCGCCCCGCCCAGCCGAGGCTCCCCTCTCAACTCCAAGGAGCAAGACCGATCGCCGCCAGCATGCAAAGAGGCGCGGCCGAGTAGCCGATCCATCGCGCCGCTCGGCCAGGACCAACCGAATGACGATCGCTCAGACCCACGTGCAGGGCAACACCGCAAGCCGGGCAGGTGTCCGGAAGGCCAATCTCTGCGTGAGATGCTCACACTGACATGCTCATCAGAAGGAGGGATCCGCCCAACGTCTTTGCCGCTGACAGCCCGATCACCAACTGCGCGCGCTTCGGCTTCCACTCGAAGTTGACCAGACAGCGGTAGTTGTCGACGTAGAGGCGCGCGAGCATGGGCTGGCAACTTACCGCGGGGGTCGTTCTCGAGTGACGAGCAAGACGGGACAAGGTCGCGACAAGGTCGCCCGACGCCGTGAGAACGGGTCCGTAAGATGCGCGACCCGAACCGCAGACCACCCAGGAGTCGCTCATGCCCAGATTCACTTCCCGGTTGCTCGTCGTCGCCGCTCTGTTCGTCGCTGCCAACTCGCTGCTCGCGCAGGATGCGCGGCCGCTCACGCACGACGACTACGACCAGTGGAAGTCGCTCCGCGGCACTGCCTACAGCCAGGACGGCAACTGGGTCGCGTTCCAGATCGAACCGCAGTTCGGCGATGGGGTGCTCGAGATCCGCGAGGCCGTGGGGGACAAGGTCTATCGGCAACCGCTCGGCAGCGGCGCGCGGTTCTCCGCCGATGGCCGCTTCGTCATGTTCACGATCGGCAAGTCGAAGATCGAGGAGCGCGACAAGAAGATCGAGGAGCTGCGCAAGAAGGCGAAGGAGGTCAACAAGCCGGCGGCCGAAGGTGCTGCCGAAGGCGAGGGCGAAGGTGGTGCTGAGACGCCGCGCGGCGAAGGGGCGCGACGCGGTGCCGGTGGTGCGGCCGCTGGCGGCGCAGGTGCTGGAGGGTTTGCAGGACGCGGTGCTGGTGGCGCGGGTCGCCGCGGTGCTGGCGGCGGTGCCGGTGGCCAAGGCGGCGGCGGCCCGGGTGGTGGTGGTCCCGGTGGCGATGGCGAAGGTGGCGCGCGCGAGCGCGGCGACCTCGCGGTGATGGATCTCGCGACCGGCAAGGTCGAGAAGGTCGGCAAGACCAAGGGCTTCGTCGTGCCCGACGAAGTGGCGTTGCTGCTCTACCACCTCGAGAAGCCCGAGCCGAAGGCCGACGAGAAGAAGCCCGACGAGGGCAAGACCGAAGCCAAGCCCGCCGAGGGCGAGGCGGTCAAGTCCGGCGAGGGCAAGGCGCCCGCCACCGAACCAGCGAAGGTCGAAGAGCCCAAGGCCGAAGTACCGAATGCGGAAGAACCGAAGCCCGAAGAGCCCAAGGCCGAAGAGCCGAAGGCCGCCGAGCCGGCACAGCGTGTCCCCGGTGCAGGTCGCGGTGGCGCTCCCGGCGAAGGTCGTCGCGGTGGTCGTCGCGGTGGCGGCGCCGGACCGAGCGCGGGCCCGGGTGGTGCGGCCGGACCGTCGACGCCGACCGACCCGCTCGAACGGAAGCGCGCGGAAGGCACCGAACTCGTCGTGCGCGACCTCACCACGGGCAAGGAACGCAAGATCGCCGACGTCGTCGCCTACGGCCTGTCGCGCAAGAGCAAGTGGCTCTGGTACCACACCTCGGCGAAGAAGCCGCAGAAGGACACCAAGTACGGCCTGTTCGTCGAGCCGGTTTCTGGCGGTGCCGGCGGCGAACCGATCCAGCTGCTCGACGGCACCGTGCACGTCTCGGGCCTCACCTTCGATCGCAACGAGAAGGTGCTCGCGTTCACGAGCGACAAGGAAGACTTCGCGGCGGACAAGCCGCAGAGTGATCTCTACCTGTGGGAAGGCACGGGCACCGCGCGCCGCATCGCCTATGCGGGCGCGCCCGGCATGCCCGAGGGCAAGCGCATCGGCGGTGGCATCACGTTCTCGCGCGATGGCTCGGTGATCGAGTTCGGCATCAACGATGCGCCGGCACCCGAACCGCTGCCGATCCTGCCCGAGGACAAGGTCACGCTCGACCTCTGGAACTGGCGCGACGGCATGCTGCAGACCGCACAGCAGAAGCGCGGCAACGGCGAACGCAATCCGTCGTGGAGTGTCGTGTGGCATCGCGACCAGAACCGCCTGCTCGTGCTCGGTGACGACCATCTGCGCTCGCTGCGCTTCGTCGGCCCCGACGGCGCGCGCATGCTCGGCACCGATGGCCGCGCCTACGAGAAGGAGACGCAGTGGGACGGCCGCTACAACGACGTCTGGCTCGTCAACGCGCTCGATGGCTCGCGCACGCGCGTGCTCGAGAAGTTGCGCGGCAACGTCACCAACTCGCCGGGTGGTCGCTTCCTGATCTGGTTTGGGTCCGACTACCACTGGTGGACCTACGACGTCTCGACGGGCGCGCGGCGCGATCTCACGGGCAACCTGCCGGTCGCGTTCCATCACGAGGACGACGATCACCCTGAACCGGACTCGCCGCACGGCATCGGCGGCTGGACCGAGAACGATGCGGCGGTGCTGCTCTACGACGAGTTCGACGTGTGGAAGGTGTCGCCGACGTCCGGTGAGGCGGTCTGCGTCACCGACGGCCATGGCCGTGCGAACCACCAGCGCCTGCGTCTGCAGCGCCTGCCGCGCGACGACGACCGCGAGACGGTCGAGGACGAACTGCTGCTGGCAGCGACGCAGACCGACACCATGGCCGAGGGTTTCTTCGCCGACTCGCTCGCGCGCGTGCAAAAGCCGCAGCGGCTCATGCTGACCGACAAGAACGTCGGCGAGCTCGCGCGGCCGCGCCACAGCGACCGCCTGTTCTTCACCCAGTCGACGTTCGCGGAGTTCCCCGACCTGTGGACCGCGGCGGCCGACTTCTCGGGCCTGAAGAAGCTCAGTGACTGCAACCCGCAGCAGAAGAACTACCGCTGGGGCAAGTCCGAGCTCGTGCACTGGATCGACGGCGACGGCCACCAGCGCACGGGTGTGCTCGTCAAGCCCGACGGCTTCGACCCCAAGAAGAAGTACCCGATGATGGTCTACTTCTACGAGCGCATGTCGCAGGGTCTGCACAGCTATGTGGCGCCCGCACCCGGCACGTCGCCGAACGCGAGCTACTACGTGAGCAACGGCTACCTGTGGTTCATGCCCGACGTCGTCTACGAAGTCGGCTATCCCGGCAACTCGTGCGTGAAGTGTGTCGTGTCCGGCATCCAGCACCTGCTCGCGCAGGGCTTCGTCGACGAGAAGGGCATCGGCGCTGCAGGCCACAGCTGGGGCGGCTACCAGACTGCGTTCCTCGTCACGCGCACGAACATCTTCGCCGCCGTCGAGTGCGGTGCGGCGGTCTGCGAC
>JAYUCN010000188.1:0-5787 GCA_043740335.1 Planctomycetota bacterium | reverse complement strand
CGTCGGCTTGCCCCAGAGTCCGCTGATCGCCGGCAGGGGGGGCTTCGGCCGGACCATGCCACGTTTGCCTTCGAGGCTCTCGAGCATCGCGGTCTCTTCGCCGCAGATGTAGGCGCCTGCCCCGATGCGCACGTGCACGTCGAACTTCTTGCCGCTGCCGAGCACGGAGTCGCCGAGCCAGCCCGCGGCGCGCGCGCGCTGGATCGCGGTCGTGAGCACGAGGCGCGCATCGGGGTACTCGGAGCGCAGGTAGATCCAGCCTTCGGTCGCCCCCACCGCGAGGCCCGCGATCGTCATGCCCTCGAGCAGCAGGTACGGATCGCCTTCCATGACCATGCGGTCGCTGAACGTGCCCGAGTCGCCTTCGTCGGCGTTGCAGGCGATGTACTTCTGGTCGGCCGCGGTGAGAAGGACCGTGCGCCACTTGATGCCGGCGGGGAAGCCGGCACCGCCCCGCCCGCGCAGGCCCGACTGCACGACCTGTTCGACGATGTCGGCGGGCTGCATCGTGAGTGCCTTGCGCAAACCGGCGATGCCGTCGTTCGTTTCGTACTCGCTGGTGCTGACGGGATCGGTGACGCCGACGCGCGCGAACGTGAGCCGCGTCTGCTTCTTCAGGTACGGGATCTCCGCGGTCGGACCGAGCCGCAGCGCATGGTCGCCGCCCTGCAGGAATCCCGCGGCGAACAGTCCCCGTACGTCGGCGGCCGTCACGGGGCCGTAGGCGATGCGCCCACTCGCCGTCGCCACCTCGACCATCGGTTCGAGCCAGAACATGCCGCGCGATCCGTTGCGCACGACTTGCACCGCGACCTTCCCCTCGCCGGCCGCGCGCACGATCGCCTCGGCGGTAGCGTTGGCTCCAACCGACAGCGCCGCACTGTCGCGCGGCACGAACACGGTCACGATCATGCGCGTGCTCCCTTCGGCGGCACGAGCCCGGCGAGCAGTTCGTCGAGCCGTTGTTCGGTGACGCGCCCCTTCAGCTCGCCGTCGAGCATGAGTGCCGGCGACAATGCACAGTTGCCGAGGCAATAGACGGGCTCGAGCGTGACGCGACCGTCGGCCGAAGTCTCGTTCATGCCAACTCCGTGGTGCTGCCGCAGCCGCTGTTCGAGGCGTTCGCATCCCATCGCCTGGCACGATTCGGCGCGGCACAGTTTGAGCACATGGTGCCCCGGCGGCGCACTGCGGAAGTCGTGGTAGAACGTGATGACGCCGTGCACGTCGGCGTGCGACAGGTTGAGGCCCTTCGCGATGCGCGGCACCGCGGCGGGCGGCACGAAGCCGAGTCGTTCCTGGATCGCGTGCAGGATCGGCATCAGGGCGCCGGGCAGGCTCGCAAGCTCGGTGATGGCCGCGTCGACGGCGGCCATCTGGGCAGAGGTGGCGTAGGCGCTCGGTGTTTCGCCGCTGGAACTGCTGGAGTGCATGCGGGGTCGTGGACCGTCGAGGTCCGCGCCGCCGTTTGTATCAGAAACTGACCCTGCCGAAACCACGCGAGCTGACCGAACGGGCGGCTTGCAACCATGTTCGCTCGGCCGACCAGCAGAAGGCCTGACGCGAGCCCAGGGCCCGTGGTTCACGGCCCACCGGTCAGCGCGGGCTCGTTGCCTGATTGCAAGCGGCGCGGACGTCGCGCCAGAGCGTCCGCCAGAGTTCGGCTTCCGGGGCGGGCAGTTGCTGCAGAGCGGCCTCGTCGCGGACGCCCGCGAAGTCCGGATCCCGTTGCGCGTGCGCCAGGTTCCCCGCTGCTGCTTTGCCAACCTCGCCACCACCCGCAACGGTCTGCCGCCAGCGCTCGACCTCTGGTCGCAGCCAGCGCAAGGCACGGCTCCGCAGATCGACGCACTCGATGGCCGTCAGTTGCTCGGCTCCCTGTCCCTTGCCGCAGCCCGCGAGCGCCGCAGAGCAAGCGGCGGCGTATTGCTTCCATTCCTGCGTGAGCAACTGCGGACCCGCGGCGAACGCGCTCTCGTAGATCCTGGTCGAGCCGAGGTAGTCGCCTACGTCGTAGGCTGCCTGCGCTGCATCGGCCGCTTCCTCCGCTGAGTCAGGCTGCCTCCTGCCCGCCACGATCTCGAGCAGCTCCTGGCGGCGCGCCAGCTGCGCCTCGATCTCGGCAACGCGGGCCTCGGCGGACGCCAGGATCTGCCCGGGCTCCGGTCCGCCCGAGCTGTCTGCCACCGACCCGCTCGGCTGCTGGCGCGCGAGTTCGGCGGCTCGCCGCAGACTGACAAGCGCTTCTTCGTACTTGCCCGTCTGGTGCAGCACAGCACCCAGATTGTACTGAGCGAACGGGTCCGCCGGGGTCAGCTCGGCGACCGCGCGGAACGCCAGCATGGCTTCGTCGGTGCGACCGAGATCGGCGAGCACGGCAGCGAGTTTGGCCTGGGCATCCACCAGTTTCGGATCGAGATGGACCGCCTGGTGCAGGCAACCGAGTGCCTCCCCGAGCCGACCCTGCCGATACAGCGCGACCCCCAGCGCCCAGTGCGCGGGTGCATACGTCTCGTCGCAGGCGACGGCGCGCACGTAGCTGGCAAGAGCTGCCTCGGGTTCTCCGCGATCGTTCAGAGCATTGCCCATGTTGAGATGGGCCACCGCGAGCTTGGCGTCGAGCTCGATGGCGCGCTGGTAGCAGGCAATCGCCGCATCGAGCCGGCCCTGCTTCTTGTGCAAGACGCCGAGGTTGCACAGGTAGTTGGCGACGTTCGGCTCCAGTTGCGTGGCACGCACGGTCACGGCAACGGCCTCGTCGAGGTCGCCGCGCTGCGCCAGGGCCCGGCCCAGGTTGTTGCAGGCTGCCGCGAGTTGCGCGTCGCGCTTGCCGAACGTCACCAGGACCCGCTTGTTGAGACCGGTGACGACTGCGGGCCTCTGGTCGCGCTCGAGGTACTCGATCGCGCGACGGTGGCTGGCGATCGCGGCGTCGATGTCCCCACGGGTCGCCAGCGTCTTCCCAAGGTGGTCGTGGGCCACGGCGAGTTCTCGTTCGAGTTCGATGGCGCGCTGAAAGCACGCGATGGCCGGCTCGACCTGTCCTTGCTCTGCAAGCGCGACGCCGAGACCGTCGTGCGCGGTTGCGTCATCGGGGTCGAGCAGCACCGCTTTCCTGTAGACCGTGGCCGCCTCGTCGAATGTGCGGAGCTGGTTCAGCGCGTCGCCGAGGTTGCACAACACAACGACCCTCAGACCGTCCTTGTCCATTGCACGACACTCCAGGGCTCGGCGATAGCACGCGATGGCCTCGTCGAGTTTCCCTTCCGCTTCCAACTGGGTGCCGAGGTTGTTGTAGGCGATTGCCAGCTGACGGTCGACCCGCTGCGGCCCTCCGGCAGGACGAACCACGGCACGCCGCAGGTGCAAGATCGCGTCCGCGGTCCGGCCTTGGCCGCCCAGGGTGCGGCCCAGTACGGCGTGCGCATCCGTATCGTCCGGGTCGAGTCCGACCGCCTTCTCCAGCAACTGCTCAGCCTCGCCGAGGTTCCCTTGCACGATCAGGCTATGGGCCAGCTGGACATGGGCCCGCACATCCTTGGAATCGACGGCGATGGCCTGCCTGAAGCTCTCGACTGCCTCGGTCGGCTGGTTCGCCTCGTACTGCGCATCGCCAAGGTACACCCATGCATTCGCTTGCTCCGGGTCGAGAGCGATGGCCTCCCGATGCTGCACGAACGCGTCTTCGAACTTGCCCTGCAACGTCAAGGCGACGCCCAGATTCGATCGAAACCTCGCCACCTTCGGGGCTCGTGCCACGACGGCCTGCAGCAACGCTGCGCCTTCTGCCAGGTCGCGCTCGTCCGCGGCCTCGTCTCCAGCAAGGACAGCACCCAGGCTGCCCATGGCTTCGATGTCTTCCGGGGCGATCTTGACGGCCTGGCGCAGGTTGACGAAGGCAAGGTCGCGATGGCCGAGTTCATGCTGCTCGATCCCGACATGCCACAGCCAGTGCGCAGAGCCCGGCTCGCCGCCGGCCAGGCTGGCGAAGACCGCCACCGCCTCGGCATGTCGCTTGGCGGCCGACAAGGCCTTGCCCAGGCGATGCCGTACTTCTTTCAGGTCCGGCTGCAGGGCCCGCGCGGTCCGGTAGCAATCCACCGCTTCCGCCCAGCGCGGCGGGTGCAGCGACTCACACAAGATCCCGGCCTGCAGACAGAGCCCGAAGTCACTGCCATGCTCATCCTGGGCCCGACGACACACCACCAGCGCCTGTTCACCAGCCCCCGCAACCCACAGCGCAGAAACCAGCATCATCGCGCTGACCGCAGGCAGCAGGCCGAGGTCCGCCTGCTCAGCGAGTTGCTCGACCGCCTGGCGCTGCTCCTTCGCCTCCGGGATCAGCTGACGGAGGCGTGCACGCCACGGATCCTCCCCGTCGATGCGACCGACGATCGACTGCAAGCGACCGGCGACTTCTGGGTCCACTTCCTCGTTGGCGGCGGCTAGCGCACGACGCGCGAGGGCCCAATGATCGAGCGCCGCGGCGAGTCCGACCGTGTCGGCGACCTCCTTCAGTCGGACAACCGCCGATTCCAGCGGCATCGACTGCAGTGGTTCCCCACCGAGGTACTCCAGGAAGGCCGCGCCATAGGCCGCATCACGGCGCCGCAGTTCGCCAGCGCCACGTTGGCGCATGTCCTCGTCCGTCGGGATGCGAGCGCGGATCAGCGCGAGGTGCAGCACCCTGTCCTTTTTGCGACGAGCTGCCGCTTGCTCGGCCACGTGGAGTTCACTCTGCGCCGTGGCCAGTAGGTCGGCCACCGCGCTCTGCAGGTCCTTGCCAACGTGGTCGTCCTGCGCCAGACCCATCGCGTGCTGCGCCAGGGACACTGCGTGCTCCCACTTGCCGAGGTCTTCGCCAGCTCGCGCCGCTCCGAGCGCCACGTTCGCCTCGTTCACTGCCTGTGCCACACGCTGCTCGACCAGAAGGCGACGATCGGTCTCCTGCTGCGCGATCCACAAGTAGCCGCCGCCACCGAGCGCGAGCAGCAGCACCGCGGCGACCGACAGCATCACCGTCGATCGCGCGCGCACCTTGGCCTCGGCCGCGTGGATCTGCGCTGCCCGCACGCGCTCCTCGACGGACGACAGGTACCCGCCCATCCGCGCCGCGACTTCCTGCGCCGATCCCGGCCGCCTCTGCCTTGCCAACGACAGGCATTCCCTGCAGAGCTCGACGAGCGGCGCGTCGGCACCTGACTGTTCGAGCCGTTCGAAGCACGCCTGCAGATCACCGTTCGCCGCCTGCCGCAACGGATCGCGGCTCGCGTACGGCGGGGCCCCGGTCAGGATCTCGCACAGGATCGCGCCGAGCGCGAACACGTCGCTGCGCCGGTCGACGTGCTCGACGTCGCCCTGCGCCTGCTCGGGCGGCATGTACGCAGGCGTGCCCAGCATCGAGCCCTGCAGCGACTTGCTGCCCGAGCCCGGTCCGCTGCGCACGCTCGTGATCACGCTGACCGCGGGCTCCTGCTGCTCCTTCGCCTCGGCCTCGTCGGCGATGCCGCCCTTGGGCAGGATCTTGGCGAAACCCCAGTCCACCACCTGCACTTCGCCGAACGCGCCGATCATCACGTTCGCGGGCTTCAAGTCGCGGTGCACGACGCGGCGCGCGTGCGCGTAGGCCACCGTTTGGCAGATCTGTTCGAAGAAGCCGAGGAAGCGCCGCCGGTCCTCGCCCGTGTCCTTGCGCTTGCCGAGCAGTGCTGCCAGCGTCTCGCCCTTGATCAGCTTCATCGCGAAGTACGGCCGCTCGCCGTGCTGCAGGCCGAGCTCGTAGACCGG
>JAYUCN010000187.1:0-2362 GCA_043740335.1 Planctomycetota bacterium | reverse complement strand
GTCCGGTGTGTGGTTCGGCTTCCGGCTCGCGCGGGCGGGCCGTTCCCCATCGCACCGGCTGCGCACCGTCCTGCTGCACCTCGTCGCCGCGGCGATCTACGTCGGCGGCTTCCAGCTCGCAGGTCGGATCGATGGCAGCACGCACGATGGCATCGTGACGCAGATCCTCTGCATGAGCGGCGTGGCGCTGGCTGCGGCGTTGCTCGCGGTTGCCACGTGGCCCGACCTCGGCGCGGTGAATCTGCTCTACGGTCTGCTCGCGCGCGCACCGACCGCGACGATCACGGTGCTTGCCGTGCACGGAGCGTGGGGCACGCACTTCGAGAAGTTCGGTCCGCACGACTACGCCGGCATGGCGCCGGGCGAGGCAGCGGCGTGGCTCGCGTTCACGCAGATCGTGTTCTGGGTCCCGTTCACCGCCGTGGTGGGCGGACTGTTCGGAGCCCTGGCAGCACTGTGCGGTGGCCGAACGGTTGTCTCGCCTTGAGCAGGTGCGTGCCTCGCAACCGCGAACGTGGTTACCTGCCCGCATGCGAACCACGCGCACCCTGTTCCTCGTCCTCGCCGCAGCCGTCCCGGTGCTCGCCCAGTCGCCGCAAGAACCCACGGCGGGAGACGCGGTCCTCGAAGACTTCCACTTCGTGAACGGCGAGACGCTGCCGCGACTCAACGTCCACTACGTGACGTACGGCAAGAAGACCGCCGATCACGGCAGGACGACGAATGCAGTGCTCGTCCTGCACGGCACCGGCGGTTCGTCGGCGCAGTTCCTCGTGCCGAACTTCGCGGGCGTGCTGTGCGGACCGGGACAGCTGCTCGACGCGCAGCAGTTCTATCTCGTGATCCCGGACGCTCTCGGTCACGGCGGTTCGGGCAAGCCGAGCGATGGGCTGCGCGGCAAGTTCCCGCACTACACGTACGCCGACATGGTGAGCGCGCAGCATCGGGTGCTCACCGAACGCCTCGGCGTGAACCACCTCCGCCTCGTGCTCGGTACTTCGATGGGCGGCATGCACACGTGGCTCTGGGGCGAGACGTTTCCCGACTTCATGGATGCGTTGATGCCGCTCGCGAGCCTGCCGGCACCGATCGCGGGCAGGAACCGCATGTGGCGCAAGATGGCGGGCGATCTGATCCGCGACGATCCGGAATGGCGGAACGGCGACTACACGACGCAGCCGCGCGGTCTCAAGGGTGCGCTGTCGCTGCTGCTCGTGCTCTCGGGCAGTCCCCGGCAGTGGCTGCAGCAGGCGCCCGATCGCGCCGCCGCCGACGCTGCCGTCGACACGTACATCGCCGAGCGGTTCAAGAAGACCGATGCGAACGACCTGCTGTTCGCGCTCGATGCCTCGCGCGACTACGACCCGTCGCCGCGGCTCGACAAGATCGAAGCACCGCTGCTCGCTCTCAACTTCGCCGATGATGCGATCAACCCGCCCGAGCTCGGCCTGCTCGAGCGGGGCATCGCGCGGGTTCCGCACGGCAAGGCGGTGGTCTTCCCGCTGTCGGACCAGACGCGCGGCCACCAGACGCACACCTGGCCCGAACTCTGGCAGGCGCATCTCGCCGAACTGCTCGCCAGGTCCAAGAAGGCCGATTAGGGCGCACGCGGTTCCGCCGCGGCTGAGCGCGCGCGAACGCTGCCGGCTGCCCAGAGGGGTCACGCAGCAACTTCCACGGTCGCGTAGAAATCGATCTGGCGCGTGCCTTGATGCGGTGTCACGGCGCGGCGACGAGGCAGCGGAACCACGAGTCCATCCTCGCGCAGTCCGCGAACGTGCAGTTGCACAGCACCCTGGATGCGTCGCAGTGCCGAGTCCAGGGTTTTGCCCACAGCGACGCACCCGGGCAGGTCGGGTACCGACGCCCCCCAATCGCTGTCGGGGTCCTTGCTGATGTGCACCAGATACCTTCGCTTCCTCATGGCTTGTCTCTCTTGAGACCGGCTTGTCGAAGAACGGATGCGAGGGTTCCCTTCGGCATGTCGTCGCCAGGGTGACCGCTGATCGTGACACGTCCCGGCCTGTCGCCGTGCTTGAACTGTCGATGACTTCCCTTGATGACGAAGAGACGCCATCCATGGTCTTCGATCATCCGGATCACCTCGCGAACCTTCACGGTCCATTGACACGGCGCACCGGACTACAGCCGCACCTGTTCAACAGGAAACGCAGCTGACTCGTCCGCTGGCAGGACGACATGGTCAACCTGACGGGGTTCGTGGTCAAGGCGTGGCCTGCCTCCAGGCGCTCATCTCGTTCGTGAGCGGGATTGCGTTCAGTCAGCCGAAGGTCGCGAAGAAGCGGCCAGGAACAGCGAGCCGGCCCAGTCCAGCGCACGCCCTCGAGGACGTGCGCAACTG
>JAYUCN010000186.1:0-5797 GCA_043740335.1 Planctomycetota bacterium | reverse complement strand
CGCAACCCGATCCTCGCCGAGGCGATGCGAGTCCTCGGGCTCGTGCAGAGGTTCGGTTTCGGGATCCCGACGGCCCGTCGACTCCTGCAGCAGGCTGGGCATCCCGAGCTCGAGTTCCAAGTCGAACCCAACTGGATCCGCTGCACGGTGAAGCTCCGCTCATGAGCATCCCGACATGACGTTCTTGAACCACAAGGAAGGCGTCGGCGAGACTTCGCTCGTCCACCAGACCTCGATCGCGCCCTCCTCCGGGTTTCATGGGCTCGATCGAAGAAGAGTGCGTCGGGTGTGAGTGAGTTGACATGCGCAATGTCTACATGCACCTGGAGTGCGCCGGCACGCTCGGGTTGGTGATCCCGGCCCGCTACGTGCTCGACTTCGCGCGGCAGAGGCTGTTGCTGTACGACCGCTGAGGTCGAGAGTGAACGGCTCGCACTAAATGATCGCTGCCGTCCAAGCCAGGAAAGTCAAGGCTTCCAGGGTTTCGGCATGGCTTTGGATTGCACGACCCTGGATCGAGGTCGTGTTGCCATTGGCGACCGACGCACGGCGGACTCGGCCGATCGGCGCGGGCGAGGTGAGAGTACGAGGAACCCTCCGAGTTCGGCGCGCACGATGGCCGCCAGTGCGGTTCCCGTCGCGTGGCATCATGGCGGGCGGCCCGAATCTCGGCCACCGGTTCTTGGTGCTTCGGTCGTGCGGGGCGCGGTGCGGACGAAGGGCAAGCCGACGCCCGGCCAGGCGCTGTCACGTCCTGCGTTCGAGCAGCGTGACTGCCTCGACGTGCTCGGTGTGCGGGAACAGGTCGCAGAGCCGCAGCGCGGTGACGCGGTAGCTCGACGTGAGCGCGGCGAGATCGCGAGCGAGCGACTCGAGCGCACACGACACGAGCAGAACGCGCGGTGCATTCGCGGTGAGCACGGCCGCGGCACCCTGTTCCATGAGCCCGGCGCGCGGTGGATCGACGACGAGCACGTCGCACGGCGGCAGCGCCGCACTGCCGAACACTTCCTCGCGCACTTCGCCGTTCGCGCACTTGTTCTCCGCGAGGTTGCTGCGCGCGTCCTGACACGCACTCGGCGAACTCTCGACGATCGTCACCTGCGCAGCGCCGGCCTTCAGCAGCCGCAGCCCGAACGCGCCGATGCCGCCGTAGCCGTCGACGACCCGCAGTCCCTTCACGTCCCCGAGCATCGCCAGCGCGGGCCTGAACAGGATCACGTCGGCGTGGCGGTTCTGCTGGTAGAAGCTCGTGAACGATACGCGCAGGCGTAGACCCGCCACTTCATCCCACTGGAACGTCTCGCCACGCAGCGCCAACGTCGTGCTGCCGAGCAGCACGTTGCCCGGCGCCTCGTTGACGTTGAGCACGACGCCGACGAGCTGCAGCGGCTTGCCCTGTTCGTCGCGCAACGCACTCGCTGCGTCCCACAACTTCTTGCCGAGCTTCTCGCGTTCGGAGAACTCGGCGCGCGTCGTGATGACACCGACGAGCAGTTCGTTGGTGCCGGGCATCACGCGGGCGCGCAGCGCGCGCACGAAGCCACGATGCGTCGTCTCGTTGTAGACCGGCACGCGCAACGACCGCAGGACTTCGCCGGCGCGCACACCGAGTTGCGTGAGCGCCTTGTGCTGGATGCGGCAGTCGCGCACGGGCTCGATCTCGTGGGTGCCGCGCCGGTAGATGCCGAGCTGCAGTTCGTGCGCGTAGAGCTGGGCCGGATACAGGATCGCCGTGCGGTCGTGGCGCGGCGTGCGCGGCGGCAACGAGGTCTCGGGCTCGATGCCGTCGAGGAACGGTTGCAGCAGTTCGCGCGCGCGCTGCTTCTTCTGCGCCAGTTGCGCGGCAATCGGTTGGTCGAGCAGCGTGCAACCGCCGCAGGGACCGAAGTGGGGGCAGTGGAGCGGGGTGTCGACGATGGGAGGCAAGGCGGGATGGTAGCGGTGCGCACACCAGCGTGTGACGTTCCCGCACGCGCGCAGTCGCGGCGAGCGCGCGGCCGCCGCGCATTGGCGCGTGTGCAGGCGCGAAAAAAGTGCGAGGCCGTGGTTGACAGTCACGCGAAGCTCGCTACCCTGCGCGCCCGAAGAAATCATGAATTCACCGCGCACGAACCCTGGCAGACACGACGCCGCCGAGAGTGGCTCGTGCCAATCACCGCCGGTGAGGCCGAACGACTGAGAGCACAGGTTGCAAGACCTGGCTCCCGCCGACGAGCCTCGCCCGGTGCGCCGGAGCGAGGCTCGCTGCGTTTCTGGCCGCTCTTCCACTGCACTTGTCCACTGCATCCGGGGCTTCCTGCCCACGAGGAGACTCACTCCCTTGAACCACATCTCCATCTTCCGTCCCGCCTGACGTCGTCCGGCGGCGCGCTGCCGGCCTTTCAGGTTCTGGTGGCGTGTTCCGCGAACCGGGTTCATCCGGCACAGGCGAGGACTCCGTCGAGTAGCTCAATTGGTAGAGCACGAGACTCATGATCTCGCGGTAGTGGGTTCGAATCCCACTTCGACTCCTGTCTGAACCACAGGATCCAGCCCTTGTTTGGGCAACGACGCGTGTCTGCCGGCGACGCCCGCAATCGCAGCCGCCCGCCGCCAATCGGCGACGGGACTGTTCCTCCCACCTTGTATGTGCCGACTGCGCCGGTTTGTCCGGTGTGGCAATGACGCTCGTTCGTCCTGCACGCGGTGACATGGTCACCGCGCCGGACCTGCGGCCGCCAGCGCCACGTCGTCGGACCACGCGCACGGCACGTCCGTGGTGACACAGGGCTGCGCTGCGCGCGGCGCCGGCAGGCACTCCTTTCTCCTTCTCCTCTCTTTCGATTCGTCGCGGGTTCGCCCGCATCTTCACCGGCCGCGAACGGGAACGGCGCGGCCGGTGTTTCCTGACCACGTTCCTTCTCACCATCGCCTCCACAGGAGGTTCCCATGTTCCGTACCTACATCAAGCAGCACGAGCTCGGGCTCGTGTTCCGCCGCGGCGACTTGCGCCGCGTCCTGTCCCCCGGTTCCTGGCTCGTTGCCGAGCGCTTCCTGCCCGGCACCAAGCTGAAGCTCGTCGACACTCTCGACACGCGCTTCCAGCACCCGCTGCTGGACGTGCTCGTGGCTGTGCCGGCGTTGCGCGAGCGGCTCGTCGTCGTCGACCTCGCCGAGGACGAACGCGCGCTGGTCTGGCGCGACGGGCGTCTCTACGACTTCGTCGGTGCTGGGCGCTTCGCCTACTGGGCGACTCCGTACACGCTGAAGGTCGAGACCTTCCGCGTGTCGGACGTCGAGTTCCGCCACAGCCAACGCGACGCGGTGCTCGCCTTCCCGGCGGCGCGCGGCCAACTGGCTGCCGTCGACGTCGAGTCGTACGAGCGCCTGCTCGTGCGTAGAGGCGGCGAACTGCACTCGGTGAACGGCGCTGGCCGTCACGCGTTCTGGAGCCGCGGTGCGCTGATCACCTGGAAGGCCGTCGACCTGCGCGAGCAGATCGCCGACGTCGCCGGCCAGGAGATCATGACCGCGGACAAGGTGACGCTGCGGCTGAACCTCGTCGTGGCATGGCGCATCACCGACCCGGTGGCGGCGACGACGGTCGTCGACAACGCGGCGGGCGCGGTCTACCGCGAAGCGCAGCTCGCGCTGCGGGTCGCGGTGGGTGGGCGCGAACTCGAACGGCTGCTCGCCGACAAGGACCAGGTCGCCGCGGAAGTGCGCGAAGCACTGCGCGGCCGCTCGGCCGAGTTCGGCGTCGCGATCGCTTCGGTCGGCATCCGCGACGTCGTGTTGCCGGGCGAGATGAAGACGATCCTGAACCAGGTCATCGAGGCGCAGAAGCAGGCGGAGGCGAACCTGATCCGCCGTCGCGAGGAAACCGCGGCGGCGCGCAGCCAGGCCAACACCGCGCGGCTCTACGCCGAGAACCCGGTGCTGCTGCGCATGAAGGAGCTGGAGCAGCTCGAGGCGATCCTCGAGGGCTCTCGCGCGACCTTCGTGTTCGGCTCGGGTGACCTCGCTCGCCAGGTGAAGGGGCTCGTCGCCGGCCAGGACGAGCCGTGAACGACGCGCCGGTGCCACAGCACCGGCGCGTCGCTCTACTCTGGCATGGGGTTCTCTCGTCCGGGCGTCCTTCCCGTTCGTCGTTGCGTCCCGTTCCGCGATCCGGCCGCTAGACTCTCCGGTCGCCATGACCCCCGCCATCGAAGGACGTCTGCCGGACTGGGAAGCGTTCTACCGCGACTATCGAAAGCCTGGCTATGTGCCGGGCTTCGAGATCACGACGAAACTGGGCGGCGGCATGTTCGGGCTCGTGTTCCGCGCGAAGAAGCAGTCGATCGGCAAGGACTACGCGATCAAGTTCCTCCAGGTCGACGACACCGAAGTGCGGCGCGCGGTGCTCGCCGAACTCGAACAGGTGAAGTACTTCGCGCAGATCGATCACCCCAATCTCGTGTCGATCGAGGACCGCGGCGAAGTCGACGGCATTCCGTTCCTGGTCATGTCGTTCGCGGGCACCGAGACGCTGCGCGATCGCATGCCTGTGACGGGCGAGCCGCCGACGCCCGCGGAACGCGACGAGCTGCTGCGCTACTTCCTGCAGGCTTGCCGCGGTCTCGCCGCACTGCACGAACGCGCGCTCGTGCACTTCGACATCAAGCCGGCGAACGTGTTCCTCAAGGGTGCCGTCGCGCGGCTCGGTGACTACGGCCTCAGCAAGCTCGTCACGCACAGCCGCGGCAGCCTGTCGATGGGGCGCGGCACGCCGTACTACATGGCGCCCGAGATGCTGCAGCGTCGAGGCGACCACAAGAGCGACATCTACTCGCTGGGCGTGATGCTCTACGAGATCCTCTGCGGCAAGGTGCCGTTCTCTGGCGACAGCGAATGGGAAGTGCTGAAGAAGCACGAGAGCGAGACGGCCGCGCTGCCGGCCCACCTGTCGAGTTCCGAATGCGCGGTGCTGCAGCGCTGCCTCCAGAAGGATCCGGCCGCGCGCTTCCAGAGCGTGCACGACCTCATCGCCGCGTTCGGCAGCCAGGCGCAAGCGCTCGCGTCCGTTCCGGCGCCGCCCCCGGTCGCCGACCTGCCGCACTGTGTGCCGCCACCGCTGCCGCGGCGACCGCTGCCATTGCCCCGCCGTCGCAGCCGGGCGGCCGCCTTGCTGATGCTCTGCCTGCTCGGCTTCCCCGCCATCGCGTACGTGTTCGCCAGGTCCAGCGTCGCCAGGCATCGGCAGGTCGAAGCGCGCACGCTGGCGTCGAGCGGAGGCAGGCAGGTGCCAGTGGCGCCGCGGCCGGCGGCGCGTCCGATCGCGCCGAGCGCAACCGCGAAGCTCGACCAGTTGGTCGCCAGCGTGCAGAAGACGGCGCGCAGCGCGACCCAGCGCAGCAAGGCACCGACGCTGCACGATCTCGATGCCGAGAAGCTCGGGGCCCCGGCGGACTTCGAGGTCTATCGGGATCAAGTCGAGGCGTTGGCCAAGGCACTGACGTTCTCGAAGGGCCACGCGCAGAAGCTCGAACGGCTGGGGCGCCCCGCCTTCCTCGCCGGTGTCGCGCTGTTGCAGGAACTCGACTACGAGGACGTCGACGATTGTCGCGCAGGCAGAAACCTGCAGCAGTTCCTCGCCCAGGTCACGGCGATCGAAGGACTCGTCGTCGAGGCGCCGGCATGCGATCCGAGCGGGTCGGAGACCTGCCGCTTTGCGGTGATCGCCGACGGCTGGCGTCGCCTCGCCGAGCAGTTCGCGAAGGACGAAGCGGAGTTCCGCAAGGTGCTGGTCGGCAAGGGCAAGGTCGCAGCGGGT
>JAYUCN010000185.1:0-2364 GCA_043740335.1 Planctomycetota bacterium | reverse complement strand
GCTTGATCGACCAGCCGTGCCGAACGAAGTCGCGCGCGAGCCAGTCCAGCAGTTCGGGATGCGAAGGGGGATCGCCGAGCGCGCCCAGGTTGTCGACGCTGCGCACGAGACCGCGGCCGAACAGGTGGTGCCACAGACGATTCACGAGCACGCGCGCCGGCAGCGGGTTGTCGGCGGCGAGCAGCTCATCGGCGAGCGCGAGGCGACCGCTGCCGCTGCCGACGGCGAGTGGCGTCTGCCCGGCCAGTGCTTCGAGGAAGCGACGCGGGGCCAAAGGTCCGGGATGCTTGTGGTCGCCGCGCAGGAAGACATGTTCGTCGGTGCCGGTGCCGTCGCAAAGGCTCGGCATCGTCGGCGAAACGGGTAGCTGCGCGCAGGCGGTCTGCAGGGCAGCCAGCGACTGCTGCACCGGTGTGGGGATCGTCGCCGTGGCCGGCACGTCGAGACCGCGGCTGGCGCGCGGTGGCTGCTTGCTGCCCGACTGCACGACGATCTGCACGGCGAGCCACGCATCCTCCGGGTACCGCGAGGTCTCGTGGTCGGGGTCGCCGAGGTCGGCGGCGGTCTGGTCGATGCACTGCAGGTACGCCGGTCGCCCCTGCCAGGCGGCCACGTCGAAGGTGAGCCAGTGCGGGTCTCTGTCGTTCACGGCGCGGTGCAGGCTGCCATAGATCGGATCACGCACGACGTTGAGGCCGTCGACGATGAGCTTGACGCGGCTGCTCTGCCCGGCGACGCGCACGTGCACGTACCGCGTGTCGAGCACGAACGTGCGCGTCTGCAGCACACCCTCACGCCGCATGCCGAGAACGCCGCTGTGCCAGAACGCGCCGGGCAGCAGCCGCAGCTCGGGGGCCGATGTGGCCGGATCGGGGCACCAGGGACCGCGCCAGGGCGAAGCACCGAAGCCGTCGTTGGTGAGGATCCAGTCGGCGCGCGGGCCGTCGGCCGCGGCGACGACGTGGTCGTCGGCGCGCAGCGGGCCGATGCCGTCGCTGCCGGACCACCGTTCGGGATCACTGGCCGCGAGCGTTCGCCACTGCGTGCCGTCCGCCATGGCGTTGGCCCAGGTGCGCGCAAGTGATCGCTGCGCTTGCACCGCCGCCTGCCAGGGAGCACCATGCACGTCGCAGGGCTGCAGCGGTGCTTGCACGAAGCGCGAACTCTTGACGAAGCCGAACATCGCGTAGTAGTCCGCACTGCGGATCGCGTCGAACTTGTGGTCGTGGCAGCGCGCGCAGGCGACCGTGAGACCGAGCACGGCCTTGCCGAACACGTCGATCTGGTTGTCGATGCGGTCGGCTTCGTGCTGCCGGCAGTCGACGGGCGAGTGCGTCTGTTCGGAGAACCACCAGGCGGCCGTGGCCTGGATGCTCTCGTTCTGACCCTCGGCATCGCGCCGTGGGTCCGGCAGCAGGTCGCCGGCGATGTGCTCACGCACGAACTGGTCGTAGGGCACGTCGTCGTCGAGGGCGCGGATCACGTAGTCGCGGTAGCGCCAGGCGTTCGGGATCTGGAAGTCGTACTCGTGCCCCAGGGTCTCGGCGTAGCGCACCAGGTCGAGCCAGTGGCGCGCCCACCGTTCGCCGAAGTGTGGCGAGGCCAGCAGTTCGTCGACCTCACGTTCGTAGGCGCGTTCGCTCGGATCGGCGACGAAACGCGCGACGATGGCCGGCGGCGGCGGCAAGCCGACCAGATCGAACCACAGGCGCCGGATCAGCACAGGCGGGGCGGCCGGTGCGGATCGGTGCAGCCCTGCCGCCGCGAGCCGCGCATCGACGAAGGCGTCGATCGGATGCGAGGTGGCATCGCCCGCGGCGGGTGGCGGGTCGTTGCGCAGCGGTTGCCAGGCCCAATGCGTCGCGCGGCGCGCCGCGAGATCGAAGTTGGACGTTGGTGCCGCGGTCGTCTGGGCGCACGTCGGCTCGCCCATGCCGACGAGCAGGGCGAGCGAGAAGGCGAGGAGTGTGGGCGGCGACCTGCGCATGGCCATGTTCTTTTGTAGATGGTCGCCGCGGGACAGGCAACCCGCTAGCGTGCTCACGCGCTCCCGTTCCCTCATGACGAAGACCAGGCAACCCCAATCCGCTCGCGCCACGACGACGGCCGCAACGCCGGCGATCGACGCCGAACCCCGCCCGTTCACGCTGCTCGGCCGCGTAGCGCTCGTCACGGGCAGCAGCAAGGGACTCGGCAAGGCGATGGCGTTGGCGCTCGGGGCCGCCGGGGCCAGGGTCGCGATCAACTACGCGAATGGCCAGGCGATGGCCGAAGCGACCTTCGCCGAGTTCAGGGCGCGCGGCTACGAAGGGGCGCTGGTGCGCGCCGACGTCACCAACGAGAAGCAGGTGGCGAAGCTCTGTG
>JAYUCN010000184.1:0-5799 GCA_043740335.1 Planctomycetota bacterium | reverse complement strand
TGCGGTGCTTCCGCGGCAAGTTGCAGAAGGACCAGATGGTGGTCGACGTGCGCACTGGCAAGACGAGCAAGGTTGCGCACCTGCTCGACGTGCACGGCAAGGAGACGAAGGAGATCCCCACCGTCGTCGCCGGCGACTTGTTCGCGATCAGCAAGCTCGAGGACTTTGCCACCGGCGATGCGCTGTGTGCCGAGGGTTCGCTCGTGCAGTTCCCCCGCCCGAACTTCCCCGAACCGACCTACTCGCGGCACGTCTGGCCCAAGACCCGCGGCGACGAACAGAAGATCGGCCATGCGATCGACAAGCTGGCGGCCGAAGATGCCACGCTGCATTGCACGCGCGACAAGGAGACCGGCGAGTTCCTGGTGACCGGCATGAGCCCGCTGCATCTCGACGTGCAGTTCCAGCGCCTGCATCGACGGCACCAGGTCGAAGTCGAACACGGTCCGCCCACGATCCCGTACCGCGAGACGATCACGGCGCGCGCCGAGGGTCACCATCGGCACAAGAAGCAGACGGGCGGACGCGGCCAGTTCGCCGAGGTCTACTTGCGCGTGGCGCCGCGCCAGCACGGCGAGGGGTTCGAGTACGTGGACGCGGTCGTCGGCGGCTCGATCCCGCGGCAGTTCATTCCGGAGGTCGAGAAGGGGGCCCGCAAGTTCCTCACGCGGGGTTCCCTGGCCGGCTTCCCGGTCGTCGACATGCAAGTGGAGGTCCACGATGGCAAGTACCACGACGTCGACAGCGACCAGTTGAGTTTCCAGATCGCCGGGGAACGCGCGGTCCACGACGGCTTCATGAAGGCTCGCCCGATCCTGCTCGAACCGATCATGGATGTCGTGATCCACGTGCCGGCACGGTTCACCGGCGACGTCGCCGGCAACTTGTCTTCCAGCCGCGGCCGCATGTCGGGCATGGAGACCCAGGACGACATGCAGAGGATCTCGGCGCAGTGCCCGCTCGCGACCATGCTCGATTACTCGACCCACCTGCGCTCGATCACGGCCGGTGAGGGCACCTTCACGATGAAGTTCGCGCACTACGAGGCCGTGCCACCGAACCTGCAGGCCGAGATCGTCGCCAAGCGCAAGGCGATCGTCGATCAGCACCACGCCGAACACAAGTAGCGACTGCCGTAGATCGCCGTTGGGATGACTCGTCCAGGTCGCTGTCGGCATTCACGACAACGCCGGATCCGTAGCGACCGCACCGGTGCCGGGCGCTGGCAGTGACGCCGTCGCGCGCCAGTAGACTGCCCGTTGCCGCGAGCGGATGGCGGCCTCAATCGCGCAAGCACTCCTGACCGATAGGTGAGCACGACCGGTCGATTCGACTGGTCGAGCACAGGAGCGCCATACGATGGTCTCGATGGAAGAGCTGCTGAACCTCATGGTTCAGCGCGGTGGTTCCGATCTTCACCTTTCGGTGGGAGCACCGCCGAAGATCCGCATCGACGGCAAGCTCGTCGACTCCGAGTACGAACCGTTGATGCCCGAGGCGACCAAGAAGCTGGTCTACTCGGTGCTCGGCGCCGACCAGATCGCCAAGTTCGAGAAGAACCTCGAGCTCGACTTCTCGTTCGGCGTGCAGAGCCTCGGTCGCTTCCGCACCAACGCGTTCCTGCAACGCGGCTCGGTGGCGGCGGTGTTGCGGGTGATCCCGTTCGAGGTCTACGACTTCCAGACCATCGGTCTGCCGGTCAAGGTCTGCGAGTGGATCTGCAACTTGCCGCGTGGCCTCGTGCTCTGCACCGGTTCGACGGGTTCGGGGAAGTCGACGACGCTCGCCTCGATGGTCAACTACATCAACGAGACGCGGCAGAGCCACATCGTCACGATCGAGGATCCGATCGAGTTCCTGCACCGCAACAAGGGCTGCCTCGTCAACCAGCGCGAGGTCGGCGGCGACACGCACGGCTTCGAGCGGGCCTTGAAGTCGGTGCTGCGCCAGGACCCCGACATCGTGCTGGTCGGCGAAATGCGGGACCTCGAGACCATCGAGGCGGCCCTGACGCTCGCCGAGACGGGCCACCTCACGTTCGCGACGTTGCACACCTCCGACGTGCAGCAGACCGTGAACCGCATCGTCGACGTGTTCCCGGCGCATCAGCAGCAGCAGATCCGCACGATGCTGTCGTTCACGCTGCAGGCGGTCGTCTGCCAGCAACTGGTGCCGCGTGTGCACGGCAAGGGCCGTGTACTCGCTGCCGAAGTCATGATCGTCAGCCCGGCGATCCGCGCCCTGGTGCGGGACAACAAGGCGCACCAGATCATGTCGACGATCCAGACCGGCGGTGCGGCGGGCATGCGGACGATGAACCAGTCGCTGTTCGAGCTGTATCGCAGCGGCACCATCAGCTACGAGGACGCGCTCGAGAACACGAGCGACGAAGCGGACTTCCAGCGTCTCATGGAACGCTCCGGCGGCGGCTCAGCCAAGAAGTCCCTCGCGCGTTGATCATGACGCAGTTCGCGAAGAAGCTCCGCGGCATCCTCGAGAAGGCCGGCAAGCTCGACGGGCCTACCGGGGACACCTTGGTGGCCGAGGCGCAGGCGCAGAAGCGCCCGTTCACCGAGGTGCTCGTCAAGAAGGGCATCGCGACCGAACCGGAACTGCTCGCGCTGATCGCGAAGGCGGCCAACATCCCGCCGATCGACCTCACCAGGTTGAACGTCAACAAGGAGGTGCTGGAGTCGGTCCCGGAGGACGTCGCTCGCGAGTACTGCATCTTCCCGGTCGACAAGATCGGCAGCATCATCACGGTCGCCGTCGCCAACCCCTTCGACGTGGTGAAGCTCGACGACATCCGCATCCTGACTGGCTGCCAGCTGCGCCTCGTCGTCAGCACCGCCGAGGAGATCGAGAAGATCCGCGGCAAGGGCTATCAGCGAGAGACCGAGAGCGTCGACGGCATCCTCGGCACGTTCGACGATGCCGATGTCGAACTCAAGGAAACCGACATCGAGGAGGACGGCACCGACCTCTCGGCCATCAGCGACGAGGACTCGCCGGTCGTGAAGCTCGTCAACAAGATGATCCTCGACGCCTGCAACACCGGCGCGTCCGACGTGCACATCGAGCCGTTCGAGAAGAAGGTGCTCGTGCGCTATCGCAAGGACGGCAGCATGTACGAGGCGATGACTCTGCCGAAGCGCATGCAGAACAACATCACCTCCCGCATCAAGATCATGGCGAAGCTGGACATCGCCGAGAAGAGGAAGCCGCAGGACGGCAAGTTCCAGATGAAGCTCGGCAACAAGGCGGTCGACTTCCGCGTATCGATCCTGCCGGTCGTCTGGGGCGAGAAGACCGTGTTCCGCATCCTCGACTCGAGCAACCTCGCCCTCGACATCAAGTCGCTGGGCTTCGAGCCGCGCTCGATGGAGGACTACCTGTGGGCGTGTGCGCAGCCCTACGGGATGATCCTCGTCACGGGGCCGACGGGTTCGGGCAAGTCGACCACGTTGTATTCCGCGGTGCGACACATCGCCGCCCCGGACATCAACCTCGTCACGGTCGAGGACCCGGTCGAATACCAGATCGAGGGCATCAACCAGGTGCCCGTGAACGTGAAGGCCGGCCTGACCTTCGGCGCCGCGTTGCGCTCGATCCTGCGGCAGGACCCCGACGTCGTGCTGCTCGGCGAGATCCGCGACCAGGAGACGCTCGAGATCGCTGTCAAGGCGGCGCTCACGGGCCACCTCGTGCTCAGCACGCTGCACACGAACGACGCGCCGTCGACCATCACGCGCATGGTCGACATGGGCATGGATCCGTTCATGGTGGCGAGTTCGACGCTCGTCATCTGTGCGCAGCGTCTCGGCCGCAAGCTCTGCCCGAACTGCAAGAAGAAGGTGGAGCTGCCGAAGGGTGCGTTGATCCGGCTCGGCTACACCGAAGAAGAGACAACGCAGCCCATGGAGCTCTACGAGCCCGCCGGCTGCCCGCGCTGCAACAACGGTTACAAGGGCCGCTTCGCCCTGCTCGAGACGATGCGCATGACCGAGGGCATCAAGCGCATGATCGTCGACAGAGCGCATCTCGCCGACATCAAGAAGCTGGCTCTCGCCGAGGGCATGCTGACGTTGCGACGGTGCGGCCTCATGAACGCGATGCGCGGCAAGACCAGTTTGCAGGAGATCGAAGCCACCACGATGGCGGACTAGGCGGCAACCGGAACGGGGAACCGGGACCGGGAACCGAATTCAAGCGACCAGCAGGGACACGAAGGATCAGGGGAACATGGCAACCAAGTTCAAATTCGAGGCCAAGGACGCGGCCGGCAAGGTCGTCAAGGGCGCGATCACCGCGGACTCCCAGGCGGACGTCGTCGCCGACCTGCGGCGCCGCAATCTGACGCCCGTCGACGTCACCAAGTCGGGCGGTTTCGCTGGCATGTTCGGCGGCGGCAAGACCGCCGGCAGCAAGCGGCGAAAGGCCAGGAAGTCGTCGGTCAAGAAGGGTGAGCTCGAGGTCTTCACGCGCCAGCTCGCGACGATGCTAGGTGCGGGCATCCCGATGCTCGAGGCGCTGGAGATCCTCGCCGACCAGGCCGAGTCGCCAGGATTCGCGTTCTGCCTCGACCGCGTCGTCAACGACATCCGTTCGGGCAGCGACCTCAGCAAGGCACTCGAGCCGCACAAGCGGGTCTTCTCGCACATCTACGTCAGCATGATCCGCGCCGGCGAGGTATCCGGTCAGATCGACATCATCCTGCAGCGCCTCGCCGAGTACCTCGAAGCGGCCGCGCACCTGCGCAGCGAGATCAAGTCCGCGATGACCTACCCGGTCATCTCGCTCGTGCTCGTGCTCGGCATCGCGTCGTTCCTCATGATCGGCATCGTGCCGTCGTTCAAGCCCGTGTTCGAATCGCTCGAGGTCGAGCTGCCGGCGCTGACGGTCGCGATCATGGACGTCGCGTTCTTCATGAAGGACTACTGGTACCTGATCTTCGGCGGCGCGGCTGGAGCGATCTTCGGACTCAAGGTCGTGTGCCGGACCCCGAAGGGTGCCTATGCCAAGGACGTGGTCATGCTGCGCCTGCCGGTGTTCGGCGTGCTGTTCAAGAAAGTCGCGCTGTCGCGGTTCGCGCGCACCTTCTCGACGCTCGTGAAGAGCGGCGTGCCGATCCTGGGCGCCATGGAGATCGTCTCCGACACGGCTGGCAACCTCGTGATCTCGGGCATCGTCGACCGCGCGCGCGACAGCGTGCGCAACGGCGAGAGCCTGTCGGACCCGTTCTCCAAGTCAACCGTCTTCCCGCCCATGGTCACCAAGATGATGGCGATCGGCGAACGGTCCGGTGCGCTCGACACCCTGCTCGAGAAGATCGCCGAGTTCTACGACCAGCAGGTCGAAGCGGAGGTCAAGGGCCTCACGTCGATGATCGAGCCGATCATGATCGCGGTCATGGGTGTCATCGTCGGTGGCATCGTGCTCGCGGTGTTCCTGCCCATCTTCAAGCTGCAGGAGAAGTTGTCCGGCGGCCACTAGGCCCGACCGGGGACCTCGAAGAACCATGATGAACCAACTCAGCAAGCGCTCTCTGCTCTATGGCACCGCCACCCTCGTCTTGGGCGGCCTCGCGCTCGCCGTCGCGAACGGCAACACCGACGCCGACGCGGGAACGTTGCTCAGCAGCGCCGACGTGCAGCTGCGCATGGCGTACGCCATTCCGGAGCAGGACAAGCAAGGGCACGTGCTCGAATCGCGGCTGCATTTGATCGTCGATGCCGAGAGAAGCCTCGCCACCGTCGAGCGCATGCAGCCCGGCATGGCCGTGACCGCGGAGTTCCTGGG
>JAYUCN010000183.1:0-2366 GCA_043740335.1 Planctomycetota bacterium | reverse complement strand
GGCGCCGACACGGTCGTCGACTTCGGCGGCGCGATTCCGGCGCTCGCGTTCCGCGAGCTGCTCGGGTGGGACCGCGAGACCAAACGCTACGTCGTGATCAGCGTCGGCAACGAGGGCGCTGGCACGCTCAACGAGATCACCTTCCCGAGCGACGACACGATGGTGCAGATCGTGCCGAAGAAGACCGAGGGTCGCGCGGGCGTGGAACGGCACGAGACGATCTTCACGAAGGACGGCATGAAGTTCCGGCTGACGATGCTCGCGGCCACCGGGCCGTCGATCGAGGTCGTCAGTGGTTCCTTCACGCGCGTCGACAAGCTGAAGCCCCTGGCAGTCGAAGCTGCGGCGGCGATGGGTCCACTCGGGCAGCCCGTGGAGAAGATGAACCGGGTCGCGGGCACCTACGCGGTCGCGGGCGAGATGATCATGATGCCCGGCACACCGGTGATGAAGATCACGGGCACCGATCGCTGCCGTCCGATCTTCAGCGGCGCCGTGCTGCAGATTTCGACCACGGGCAAGACCGAGGGTTCGCCCGACATCTACGAGGGCGAGACGTTCGTGGTCTGGAACGACGACAAGCAGTGCTTCGACGCGTTCGGCGCCGACAACATGGGCTGGATCGGCAGCATGGAGGAACGCTTCCTCGACGACGGCAGGATCGTCGCGACCAACATGGCCTGCTTCATGGGGCAGCCGATGACGCAGCGCATGCTGCTCGACCTCGACGCCGCGGGCAAGATCACGAAGGCGACCGCGATGGCGATGAGCGGCGCGAGCGAGCCGTACTGCTCGTTCAAAGCCGACTACAAGCTCGCGAAGTAGGCACCTCAGTGGTGCGTGCGCGATCGCATCATCGCAGGGCAGCGCGCGAAGCGCCCGGTCGCACGCAAGGAGAGGACGCCGCGGCGCGGTGGAGTGGCACGGCGTGGTCGCCGCTTGGCGCGGGCATGAACAGCTCCGTCGGTGCCTTCACCACGCTCCCCAACGGCGACCTCGCTGTTGGGGGGAACTTCACGACCGCGGGCAGCGTGAGCGCCGCCTACATCGCACGCCTCACCACGAGCTGCCCAGCAACATCTGCCTCCTACGGCGCAGGCGGCACAGGCTCCGGCGGCCTCAACGTGCTCGCCCCAACGACCCTGCCCTGGATCGGCGGCACGTTCCGCGCCACGGCAACCGGCATGCCGTCCCTCGCCCTCGTGATCGCCGTCACGGGCTTCACCCCGATCTCGATCCCGCTCGCGGCGATCCTGCCCCAGGGCGTTCCCGGCAACGACCTGCTCGTCTCCTCCGACCTGCTCGACGTGTTGCTGCCGAGCGGCGGCATGGCGCAATCGCAGCTCGCACTGCCCAACACGCTCGCCCTCGTCGGCCAGCAGTTCCACCAGCAGGTCGTGCCGATCGAAGTGGACCTGGCGCTGGCCTTCACCGCGATCACGAGCACGAACGCCCTCACGCTGACGATCGGCGCGTTCCAACCGTCGGCCCGAGCCGAGCGAACGACGGCGTGCGCGGGTTGCGCAGTCACCGCGTTTTCAAGGCCGTTCCCCGCGCGCGATGGCCCGGCGACCCAGGCGGGCATGGGTGTGACAGGACAGATGCGGTTCCGCTCATGCGGGAGTTCTCGAACCAAGGCTCCCCATGAAGACCAGCACACTGTTCTCCGCCGCTGCTCTGTTGAGCAGCCTGCCCGCCCAAGACACGCCTTCCCGGACCAACCCGCCGTTGCCACCGACCGTTTCGGCGGCGACGGCCTCGGTGCCGCAGGCGCCGCAAACCCACGGTAGCAGCCACCCCGCGACGAACGCGGCGCCCTCGCTGTCTCCTGTCGTTCTGTTCGATCGTCCCGCCGCCGAGGGACCACTCTGGGCCCTGGGCAACGACTGGAAGGCCAGCTTCGATGGCCGCGGTTTCACGTTCATCCCGTTCCTCGGCTCCGAAGCCCCGCACAACTTCCCGCTGCGCCTCGAACTCGCGCACGTCACCGTCGGCGGTCAAGCGCTGGAACTGAGCGAAGGTCAGCCCATCGCGACCAAGAACACGGTCCGCACGCAGCGCGGCGCGCTCGCCGAAGTGGTCCACACGGACCTGCGCGAGGTCGAGCAGTCGTTCGTGTTCGAGACGCTGCCGAACCGCGGCGTCCTCGCCGTCGAACTGTCGATGACTTCGGAACTCACATGCTCCTCGACTGCCGACGGGCTCGTGTTCCAGAACGAGCTCGGCAACGTGGTCTATCGCAAGGCGGTCGCGGTCGACGCCGCCGGCGCTCGCCTGCCGCTCGAGATCGCGTGGAACGGCAGCAAGGCCCGCATCGAGATCCCGGCGGCGTTCGTCGAACGCGCGCAACTGCCGCTCGTGCTCGA
>JAYUCN010000182.1:0-2369 GCA_043740335.1 Planctomycetota bacterium | reverse complement strand
CGATCCAGGCGCGGTCGACGTACGGCATCAGCACCGCCGACAGCAAGAGCCCCATGAGGATCCACGTCGCGGTGTTGTCGACCGCTGGCCCGAAGCCGAACCGCAGTGCCTTGCGCAGGCGCTCGGCGAACGTGCCCGTCGAGGCCTCCGGCATCGCGCCGGTTTCGTCCGCAGTGACCGGGCGCTTGGCAGGCGCCAGCGAAGCGACCAGCATGCCGACGCCGAGCGCCAGCACGGCCGCCATGCCGACGCGCACGAGCGCCACTTCGCCGCCCATGAGCTTCCAGGTCAGCATGACGGCCGCGAGCTCGAGTTCGGGCGTGGCGACGAGGAACGCGAGGGCGGCCGCGAGCGCCGTGCCCTGGCGGATCAGTTCGCGGTAGATGGGCACGACGCCGCAGGAACAGACCGGCAGCGGCAGACCGACGGCGACGCCGCGCAGCGCCTGCAGCCAGATCGGGCCGCGCGTCATGCTGCGCAGCCAGTTCGTGGGCAGGAACGCGTGGCAGAGGCCGACCAGCAGGTAGGCGAGCAGGAGGGCCGGGGCCGACTCGATCGCGAGCTGCACGAAGACCTGCGCCGGTCCACCGTGCTCGTCGTTCGGGAAATGGTCGTGGATGACGAACCACAGCACGAACACACCGAGGCCGGCCCCGACCACCGAGGCGATGCGCCAACGCCCTTGCTCGCGCGGCGCCGGAATGTGCGAATGCAGCACGACGTGCAGCAGCGAGCCGGCGAGCAGCGACTGCAGCAGGGCGAGCCCGCGCTGCGACGTGTCGGTCAGCACTTCCCCGCCGAGGAAGAAGCCGAACAGCGTCCCGGTCACGCTGACCAGCGTGACGAGCACGGCAGGCCACAGCCCCAGCGTGCGCGGCACGATCCACCAGATGCCCACACCTTCGGGGATGCGGTGCAGGATGACCGCCCAGGCGGTCACTTCGTGCGTGTTGCCGTGCACATGATCGCCGTGGTGGTGGCTGCCGTCGGCGAGGAAGAGGCCGTCGAGGCTCGCGTGCGCCGCCATGCCGAGCAGCGCCAGCACGAGCACCGTGCGGGCCATGCCGGCGTGGCCGTGGTGCAGCGTGCGCTCGGCGAGGGTCGGCAGCAGGAAGCCGACCAGGGCGAGCGGCAGCACGAGCCAGCCGGCCTGGTCCGCCGATTCGGGCAGCAAGTGCAGCAACGCAAAGCCGCTGATGGTCAGCAGGCAGAAGCTGTCGAGGCCGACCGTCGACCAGGCGTGGCTGCGCGCGAGCCATACGAGCAGCGGACCGAGTGCCAAGGCCAGGAAACCGAGAAGCAGGAACACTGCCGCATCTTGGGCCACGCCGGTGGCGTCTGCAACGAACGCGGCGTGCCCCCGCACGAATCCGGCGCGGATGCCGCAGCCATCACGGACCGATGATGGCGGCGATCCCGGTCGACATCGTGAACACGCTGCCGCTGATCGCGAAGCCCTGCGAGTGCAGCGGGAAGCCGATCAGCCCCGGTGAGGGTGGCACGGCCCAGTGGCGCATCAAGGTGCCGTTGCCGTTGGTCAGGGCGAGTTCGATCACGAGCGTCACCGGGTCGACGAGCAGCACGCCGTTGAACACCGGCACGGCGGCCGGAGCCGTCGCGAGCAGGAAGCCGCCGATCGCGTTGGGCAGGCCGACCTCGTGGAACACGTCGAAGAAGCTGTTGATCGCGGGTGGCATGCCGGTGAGGCGCGACAGGGGCATGGAGGGAGCGAGCCCCTGGGTGGCGAGGCCGTACTCGTAGCCACCGTATTCCGGGACGAGGCCAGCACCCGTGACGTTGGGCAGGATGCGGCGGCTCAGCGCGTCGTAGACGTACTCGACGCCGTCGACCGGGTCACCGGCCATGGTGCGTTCGAGCTGCAGCACGTCCATGAGCAGCGTCGGGTGCAGCGGGTCGCGCACCTTGACGATGTTGCCCGGGAAACCCTGCAGCTGGAGCTGCTGGATCATCGTCTGCCGCAGCACCTGGCCCGGCAGGTTGGCGGCCAGCGTGACCTGGAAGGTGACCCGGATGCGGAATGGCCCGATGCGGACCCAGATGTGGACCGTGATCGTGCCACCGAACGGCATCGGCGGTTGCTGTGCGGGCGGCAGCGGCACGACCGCACCGGTGTCCTTGGTCTTCGGATCACCGGCCGGGGGCGGCACCAACCGCGCGACGTCGCTGTCGAGGTCGAGGCCCATGTCGTCGGTGCCGTAGCACGAACCGCGCGTGATCGGCGCACCGCCCGGTGCCGCCGTGATGCAGAACTCGTTCGGATTCGTGCGCACGGTGGTGAAGCCGGCCGCCTGGAACGCCGCCTCGTGCGCAGCACTGGCCTGGGCCGCCGTCTGGCCCGCGGCCGTCGG
>JAYUCN010000181.1:0-2371 GCA_043740335.1 Planctomycetota bacterium | reverse complement strand
TCGCGGCCGTGCGCCAGATCCAGTCGGCCGCCGGCGCCGAGTCCGGACAACTGCGCACGGCGATCCGGCGGGCGATCGTGATCCTGCAACAGGCACTCGACGGCGGCTGATCGTCAGGCGCCGCTGCCGCGGTGACGACGCTGTCGTTCGGCGCCGACGGCACCGGAACGACGCGTCGTGTTTGGTCCTGTCTGCACGAACGGACGCAGGAACTCGGGCCAGTCGTGGCGCGCACACCGCGCATAGTCGGCTGCCATGAGAGCCCCGACGCCGGCCGGATCGCAGGTCCGATGCACGACGAGCCACTGCCACAACAGGCCGGCGAGGCGATGCAGCGCGATGCCCGCCGTGCTGCGCGTGGTCGCATGCAGCCATTCCGCGAACGCGAGGAACGCACCGTAGGCCGAGGGCCCCGCCAGCACGGCCGGCAGCGTGGCGTTCCAGTTGCCACTGTTGGCGACGATGTCCCAGTACCGCGCGAAGCGCCTCATGCGCTGCATGGTCGGGAACGGCACGCTGCTCGTCTGCAGCACCTCGTACGGGGCGTCGGCGGCGTAGACCATGCCGTGCAGGACATCGTGCCGCACGATCGGCGTGCCGCGCAGCCGCTTCAACACGCCGACCTGGACCTCTTGCGGCCCCATCGCCAGCAGGCGATCGAAGCCGCGTGCGAACGTGCTCTCGTCCTCGCCGGGCAGGCCGACGATGAGGTCGGCGTGCACGTGGGCGCCGGTCGCGGTCGTGAGCCAGCGCAGGTTGGCCTCGAGCTTGCCCACGTCCTGGTGCCGCGAGATGCGTTCGCTCGTCGCACCGTCGAGCGTCTGCACGCCCACCTCGAACTGCAGCGCCCCCGGCGGGAAGCACGCGATCTCTGCGCGCAGTCGTTCCGGCAAACGATCCGGGATGAGTTCGAAGTGCAGGAACATGCCGTCCCGCCAGCGTTCGCGGAAGAACCGCAGGATCGTGGCCGCGGTCTCGATGCCGAGGTTGAAGGTGCGGTCGACGAACTTGAAGTGCCGCACGCCGCGCTCCAGCAGGAGGTCCATCTCGTGCAGGAACGGACCCAGCGGGGCCTTGCGCACCGGGATGTCGAGTGCGGACAGGCAGAACTCGCAGGTGAACGGACAGCCGCGCGAGCTCTCGACGTAGATCACCCGATGCGCGATGTCGGCCTCGGTGTACTCGCCGTACGGAGACTGCAGCTGTTCGAAGTGCGGCAGCGGCGCATCGACGACGTGCGCCAGGTTCTGCTCGCCGGCCAGCAAGCGCCGACACAGGTCGCGGAACGCGAGATCCGCTTCGCCGCGCACGACGTGGTCGGCGATGCGGCAGATCTCTTGTCGGTCCGTCTCGTGACTGACTTCGGGGCCGCCAACGACGAGGCGCAGGTCCGGCTGCACGCGCTTCAGGACGCGCGCGAGCTGGAGTGCCGGCTCCACGTTCCAGATGTAGACGCCGAGCCCGACGATGCGCGGGCCTTGGGCGAGCATCGCCTCGGCGACGTCGACGGGGCGCTGCGCGATCTCGAACTCGAGGATCGTGCTCTGCTCGCGCAGTTCGCCGAGGTTGGCGCGCAGGTAGCGCAGGCCGAACGAAGCGTGGATCCACTTCGCGTTCTGGGTGGCGAGCACGATGGCCGGCATGTCACCCTCGCCTAGGTGCCCGCCGTGGCACGCAGGTCCGGCGACAGGTCCTTCACGACCACTTCGGGCCCGTCGCACAGGGCCGCCACGCGCAGCATCTCGTTCTGGAGTTGGCGCACGTTGCCGGGCCAGCGCGCCGTACGCAGCACGGCCTCGGCCGCCGGCGACAACACGAGCCGGCGGTTCCCTCGCAGCGCCGCCGCCGCGAGGAACCGGCGCGCCAACAGCAACACGTCGTCACCGCGCTCGCGCAACGGCGGCAGCTCGAGCCGCAGCACGTTGAGCCGGTAGTAGAGATCCTCGCGGAACCGGCCCGCCTTGACCGCGGCTTCGAGCTTCTGGTTGGTCGCAGCGATCACGCGCACGTCGACTTTTCGGACCTTGGTGTCGCCGACCGCGCGCACTTCGTTTTCCTGCAGCGTGCGCAGCAGCTTCACCTGCATCGACAGATTCATCTCGCCGATCTCGTCGAGCAGCAGCGTGCCGCCGTCGGCGGCGACGAAGTGGCCGGGATGCGAGTCGATGGCGCCCGTGAAGGAACCCTTGCGATGGCCGAACAGCACGGACTCGAGCAGCGTCTCCGGGATCGCCGCGCAGTTCTCGGCGACGAACGCGCGGCCAGCGCGCCGGCTCGTCGCGTGGATCGCATGCGCGACGCGTTCCTTGCCCGTTCCACTCTCGCCCGTGATGAGCACCGCGGCGTTGGTGGGACCGAACTTCTCGATGCG
>JAYUCN010000180.1:0-2371 GCA_043740335.1 Planctomycetota bacterium | reverse complement strand
CGGCAATCGCGACGCCAAGGCTCACCAGCACCAGAAAACCGATCACCCATGCGGAGCGGCGATGGCGGCGACCCCAGCTCATCGGCGACCTCCGGCGTTGCCGTCGTCAGCAGCCTGCAGGGAACGAAACTGCTGCGTCATGAGGCGAACGCCCTCGATCGCCCCGGCGTCCAGCTCTCCCGTGGCTTCCTCGCAGAGGCGAACGACCTCGCGCAGCGTTTCTTCGCGCGCCACGGATCCCTGCACCGCGACGATGGCGTCGTCGCGCGCCTCTTCGAGTGCCCCTCCTCGCAACAGGAGCCGCATGCGACACAGCTGTGCCTCCGGATCCCCGCCGGCGTCGACGATCCATTCGTTGACCCGCGCGGCGGCGTCAGGCGAACCCGCCAGCAGATGCATCTGGGCGGCTGTGCGCAGCATGCCGGGCAGGCCTGGATGGTTGCGGCGCAACTCCTCGAAGCGGCCCAGCCACAACTTGACCATCTCGCGTTTGGGCGAGAGCCGCAGCAGATCGTCCCAGGCCGCCAGCTGGAGTGCTGGCGACAGCGGCCGACTCTCGCGGTCGACCATGCTCCCGCGCTGCGTGGGTTGCTCGAGCACCGCCAGCACGGACCGCCAACCCTGCAGCGGCGACTCGGGATGCACGCAGCGATCGATCCGTTCGCGGGAACGCCCGACCAGATCGCGCAGCACGGCAGGTTCGCCGAGGTGCAGCAACGCTTCGCCGGCCATGCTGGCAAACACGTTCGACAGTCCCGCGGGCGTGCCGCGCGGCAGCAGGTCCGCGGGTGGTGTCTGCAACAGGCGCGCGGCGACCTCGTGCAGCGCATGGCGCCCCTGGAAACCGAGCCCGAACTCCATGAGATTGTCGTGCCGCGGCGGTTGCAGGCCCGCGACGCACCAGAGCAGGAGGCCAGTGACGCGCACACGTTCCGCTGCGGCCGTTGCGAGTTCGCCGGCGAGACGCTGTGCAGCCATCGGCACGTCCGCACTCTGGGCCACGTCGAGCATGGCCAACAGCGAGCGCGGGAAGACGGCGCCGGGGCGCAGGAAGGAGGCCAGCGCCAGGTCCGAGCGCGCTTCGTAGGGTCGCGCCACGGCCGCGGTCAGATTGGCGACGCCGCGGCCGAGGTAGAGACCGTACAGACGCAGTTCGACGGCCAGCTCGCCACCGGTGCGGGCAGCCAGCGCGCCGGCGATCGCCGCGTCGTAGAGCTGCAGCGCTTCGTAGCCGCGGCCTTCGCGCAGGTAGGTGCTGGCGTCAGGCTGCGGATCGTCGACGTAGGCAACCCGCATCGCTTCGACCTGGACGTCGTCGGGCTGTTCCTGGCGCGCGCGCTGGAGGTCCAGCAGTACAGTGGGGCTCGGCGGTACAGTGGCCAACTCGACGCCACTGAGCGAGAACAGCAGGGGTGCAGGTCCCCACGGCGGCCCGAGTTCGCGACCGATGCTCCTGGCTGTGTCCTTGAGGCTGTCCTGGTGGCGCAGTTCGAAACTCTGCCCGCGCTCGCGGCGCCACACGGTCAACAGCGACAACGTCGCCACCAGCAGCACGAACGCGGCGGCGACGGCGCCGGACAGCACCGGATTCTTGCGCGCCCGTCGCCACACCCGCACGTGCAGCGGCAGGCGGCGGATGTGCACGGGTTCGCCGTCGGCGATGCGCTGCAGATCGCGCGCCAGTTCTTCGCCGTCCTGGTAGCGGTCGCGAGCTTCGCGACTCAGCAGCTTCTCGAGCACCGCATCGAGGTCGCGCGGCGCGTCCTGCACGAGGTCGCGCAGCCGACGCAGCGTGCCGTGCAGGATCGATTGCAGCAGCGCCTCGGTGGTCTTGCCGACCACCGGCAACTCGCCGGTCACCGACTCGAAGATCGTCACCCCGAACGAGTAGAGATCGCTCGCCGGAGTCAATTCGCCGCCGAGGGCCTGTTCGGGCGACGAATAGTGCAGCGTGCCGAGGAAGCCGCCGCCCTTCGACGTGAGGTGCACGGACGCGTGGTCGAGCGCTTTGGCCAGGCCGAAGTCCGTGAGGGCCAGCGTGCCGTCGCCACCGACCAGGATGTTGCCGGGCTTGACGTCGCGGTGCAGCAGGCGACGACGGTGGGCAAGGCCGAGCGCGTCGGCGACCCCGGCGAAGCGCCGCGCCGCGTCGAGCGGTTCGATCGGCCGTTTGCCGCTCCGGCGCGCCGCCGCGATGTGCTTGTCGAGGCTCATGCCGTCGACACGTTCCATCGCGAAGAACAGCATGCCCTGGGCCTCGCCGTAATCGTAGATCGGCACGATGTGGCGGTGGTGCAGTGCCGCCGTCGCGCGCGCCTCCGCGCGGAACCGCTGCCGCATCGTCGGGTCCGCCGTGAAGGTCGGCGACAGC
>JAYUCN010000179.1:0-5819 GCA_043740335.1 Planctomycetota bacterium | reverse complement strand
CCTTGCGCCACGCCGCGGTCGTCGGCAGAAGCGAGCAGGCGCTTGGTCATCGCCACCGAGGCTTCGAACTGGGGCAGCGCTTCGTTGGCGCGACCCAGCGACTGGAGGCAGCCGGCGATGTTGCCGAGGGTCGCGGCCACGTCGGGGTGATCGGCCTCGCCGACGCGGCGCTGGTCAAGCGCCAACGACGCCTCGAACGCGCGCAGTGCCGGCGCGAACGATCGGATCCCGCACAGTGCGCTGGCCACCTCGTTGAGCTTGGCGGAGACCTGCTGGATCTCGTCGACACCCACCGTGTCCTGCACCTGCAGCAGGGTCTCGAGCGCCGCGTTCCATTCCTTCCTCTCGATCTGCTGCTGCGCCGCCGCCAACTGCTCGTCGGCGGATTGAGCGGCGAGCAGGGACGACAGCGCGCACAGCAACCCACCGATCAGGATCCTCGGCATGGCACGTCCTCGGGCAGCGAGCGTAGTCGCAGGCGCCATCGCCGTCGAACTGCCTCCCTACTCCGGGCTGCCCATGTAGAGGAACGGTGCCCAGTGGAAGGGGTCGGGGTACTTCTGGCGAAGCGCCTTCTTCGCGTCGGTGAACGCCCTGAGCCGGTCGGTCTCGCCGGCGAGCAGCCGCTGGTAGAAGTCGGTCATGAGCATGCGCGTCGATTCGTCGTCGACGGCCCACAGCGATGAGATGACGGACGACGCCCCGGCGAACAGGAAGCCGAGCGGCAGTGCCTGCGGCGCGTCGTCGCGGAACGACGGGCCGATGTTGGTGCGACACGCCGAGAGCACGACGAGGCGGCACGAAGACAGCCGGCCGCGCCAACGATGGAACAGGTCGTCGAGCTTGAGCAGGCCGTCGTCCTCGGAGAGCACGTGCTCGGGCTGCGAGAGAACGAGCATGCTGAGGCTCTGGCCCGCGTACTCTTCCGCGATGCCGTGGCAGGCGAAGTGCAGGTACTTCGCCTTCGCAGCGAGGTCGAACACCGCGGGTTCCGTCGCCTCGGCGCCGAGCAGGCGCTTCGCCTTCCCCTGCTTGGAGAGGAACACGGCCTCGATCGCTTGCGTCTCCGCGCGAGCCCCCCGCAGGGGCGGCAGCTGGCGCAAGCGTTCGAGATCGCCTGAGCGCGTGACCCGGGCGAGCTGCGCGTCAGTGCCGAGCGACGACTCGTGTGCCGACCGCGCCTTGCCCTTGGCGACCTGGATGCCGAGCAGGCCCTTCTTCACTTCAAGTTGGAGCGTCTCGCCCTGTCGCCAAACGGTGAGCGGGATCGCAGTGTCCGCGCGCTTGCCGTCCTCGATCGCTGCGTCAGTGGCAGTGCGCACATCGCGCAGCGTCGTGTCGTCGGCGATCGGCTTGTCGTCGTAGCGCAGCAGCACGTCGCGCGGCCGCAACCCGGCGCGCACACCTTCGCCACCGTCCTGGACCGACACCACGAACGCGCCGGCCTCGGGCACCTCGGGTTCCCTCTGCAGTTCGCCGGGATCACCGACCGCCAGCAGGTCGAGCTGGGTCGCGTCGTCGCTGGCGTCCTTCGCCCGCTTGCGCAACCAATACAGCGCGCTACCCGACGGCACGTAGGCGATCGGGGGACCATTGTCGAGCCAGTGGACCTTCTTGCCGTCCTTGCTGTCGGTCACGAGCAGTTCGAACGGCAGGCGATGCAGCTCCCGGTGCGGAGCGACGAAGACGCGGCGTGCGGACTGCAGACGTGTCCACACTTCCTTCGGGATCAGGGCTTCGAGCAGTTCGCGGCTCTGCGAGGTCACATCGGCGTTGGTCGGCTTCGCGGTCTCGGGGTCGCGGCCACGACTCTCTGCCACCAGCGTGTGGGAACTCGCGCGCAACAGCTCGGGCAAGACGCGCTGCACCGTCGCATGCGCCGCGGGCAACGGAATCGCCGCCACTTCGCCTTCGCGGGCCAGCATGTACAAGAAGCTGACGTCCTTCGTGACAGTGAACTCGAGGAACAGCTCGCCGTCCTGCAGTGCAGCCTGGATCTCCGACGCCGTGTGCACGCGGCCCACGGGCAGGACGTCGCCGAGCAGGCGCGCGCGTTCGTCGAGCTGTTGCCGCAGGCGCGCCGTGACGGCATTCGACTGGGCGATGAGATCCTCGCGACGCGTCGCGCGTTCGGCATCGTCGAGCGACTCCTCCTCGAGCTTCGTCAGCAGGTGCAGCAGGCGATCGCTGTCGAGGCGGCTCGATTCGAGTTCGGTGCGTAGGGTCGCGAGGCGGTTCGCAGCGGCTTCATCGCCGCGTTGCGTCGCCCGGCGCTCCGACTCCGCCAGCGGATCGAACTGCTGCTGCTCGAGGAGGTCCAGCACCTGACGCGCGCGGCTGCGCTCGGCGGCGTGCAGGGCGTCGGTCGGCTTGCTGAGTCGTGCGGCAAGATACTGCAACCCCTCGAAGGCGCCGCCGTGCTTCAGGTCGTCGAACAGCGACTGCTTCAGGCTTGCAGAGGTCCGACTCCTCTCACGCAGCCGTTCGATCATGTCGCAGGAGGACTCGGCGCAGACCAGCGCCTCTCCCGCGCGACCGACAGACTGGAGGCAGGCAGCCACGTTGTTCAGGCTCGCTGCCACGTCCGGGTGATCGCGGTCGCCGAAGAGGCGCCTCCGCATGGCCAGCGACGCCTCGTACTGCGACAACGCCTGACCCGTGCGACCGAGCGATCTGAGGCAGCCGGCCACGAGATTCAGGCTCCGGGCCACCTCGGGATGGTCGCGATCGCCGAACAGGCGATGGTTCATCGCCAACGACGCCTCGAACGGGAGCAACGCCTCACTCGCGCGACCAAGAGCCCCAAGGCAGCCGGCCACGTTTTGCTGGCCCGTCGCCACGTCCGGGTGGTCGCGGTCGCCGAACAGACGCTCGTACATCGCCAGCGATGCTTCGAACTGCATCAACGCCTCGCTCGCGCGACCGAGAGCCCGAAGGCAGCCACCCACATTGTTCAGGCCGTTGGCCACGTCCGGGTGATCGCGATCGCCAAACAGGCGCCTCCGCATCGCCAGCGACGCCTCGAACTGCGGCAGCGCCTCACCGGCTCGACCAACAGATGTGAGGCAGTAGGCCACGTTGTTGATGCCCGTCGCCACGTCCGGGTGGTCGCGGTCGCCAAGCAGGCGCGTGTACATGGCCACCGACGCCTCGAACTGCGGCAATGCCTCCCCCACACGACCGAGGGCTTTGAGGGAAACCGCCACGCTGTTCAAGCCGGACGCAATGCCTGCGTCGTCGTGGTCGCCGCACACACGCCTCAGCATCGCCAGCGAGGCCTCGAGCAGCGGCAACGATTCGTCCAGGCGGCCCAGAGACTGCAGGCACGTGGCGATGTTGTGCAGGCCCTCAGCCACGTCCGCGTGGTCGCGGTCGCCATGCAGGCGCTTCCACATCGCCAGTGACGCCTCGTGCAGCTGCAGTGCCTTGCCCGCGCGACCGAGGGACCCGAGGCAGAATGCCACCTTGTTGAGGCTCGCCGCCACCGCCGGGTCATCACGATCACCATGAAGTAGCCCGCGCATGGCCAGTTCACCCTCGACCGCTCGCAACGCATGCTCGAACGCCCCCTCGTCGCGCAACTCCGCACCCACCTCACCCAGCAGGTTCGCCACCTGCTCCCGCTCCGCATCCGAACCCACTGCATCCTTCAGCCGCAGCAGCGACGCCAGCGCCGCGTTCCATTCCTTGTTCTCCACCTGCTGCTGCGCCGTCGCCAACTGCTCCGCCACGCCTTGCGCCGCGACCGCGGACGACAGCAGCCACAACACGCCAGCGATCAGGATTCTCGGCATCGCACGTCCTCGGCAGCGAGCCTACTCCGCCGCGTCCTCTTCGTCGACGCGCCCACCCGCGACAACCCGCGACAGCGATGGAACCACCCACCGGGTCGCTACGCTTGCGGCCCTCACATTCTCTCTCTCACGTCATGCAAGAGCCCATCACACCCGCCGCCATCCTCCAGACCGGCTTCTCCTTCTGGTCCTCCAAGGTCCTCCTGACCGCCGTCGAGTTCGGCGTGTTCACGCGCCTCGCCGCCGGCCCCCGCACCGGCGACCAGCTCGGCCGCGAACTCGCCCTACACCCGCGCGGCATCGTCGACTTCTTCGATGCGCTCGTCGCGATGGGCTTCCTCCAGCGCCAGGGCAACGGCCCCTCCGCGCGCTACGAGAACACGCCCGAGACCGCTCGCTTCCTCGACGAGAAGAGTCCGAGCTACATCGGCGGCATCCTCGTCATGCTCAACGCGCGCCTGTTCCGCTTCTGGAACGACCTGCCCACAGCGCTCCGCACGGGCAAGGCCCAGAACGAAACCAAGGGCGGCGGCGAGAGCATCTTCGTCACGCTCTACCGCGACCCCAGCAAGCTCGAGCAGTTCCTCAACGCGATGACCGGGTTGTCGCGCCACAACTTCGAGATCTTCGCCGAGCGCTTCGACTGGAAACCCCACCGCACGCTCTGCGACATCGGCGGCGCCACCGGCCTGCTCGCCCTCGAGGTCAGCAAGCGCCACCCGCACCTGCAGTGCACGTCCTTCGACCTGCCGCCCGTCGAACCGATCGCGCAGCGCCACATCGCCGCCGCCGGCCTCGCATCGCGCGTGCGGACCGCGTCAGGGGACTTCTTCCGCGACCCGTTGCCGAAGGCCGACGTGATCACGATGGGCATGATCCTGCACGACTGGAACCTTGAGCAGAAGCGTATGCTCATCAAGAAGGCCTACGACGCGCTGCCGCCGGGCGGGGCGCTCGTCACGATCGAAGCCCTCATCGACGACGAGCGCCGCAGCAACGCGTTCGGCCTGCTCATGTCGCTCAACATGTTGATCGAGTTCGGCGAGGCCTTCGACTACTCGGGCGCCGACTTCCGCGGCTGGTGCGAGCAGGTGGGCTTCCGCAAGTTCGCGACGATGCACCTGCAGGGCGCGCACAGCGCCGCCATCGCGTGGAAGTGACCTGACGGCTCGGGGCCTGGAGCGGCAGGTGCAGAACGGGCCGGACCCAGGGCCCCGAAGAAAGAAGGAGAAAGCGTTCCGCTCACGCGCGGTCCTCACGGTTCCCCCTGCAGAACCCATTCCCGCCGCCCGGCGGCAAGGACCTGCCATGACGAACCCTCCCAGCAACCCTCTCTCCCGTCACCCTGCCCCCGCCTGCGCCGCCATGTTGGCGATCGCCTTCGCCGCCACCGCGGCCCCCGCCCAGATCGGCCTCTTCGACCACACCGCCACGATCCTGGTGCCGCCGCTGCCGGCCTCCTACTACCCCGGGGCCGCCTGGGGCGACGTCGATGGCGACGGCTGGGACGACCTCTACGTCACCAACTACTACGGGGCGAACCACCTGTTCCTGAACCGCCCGTCCGTGTTCTCGCCGACCGTCGGTCCGACGCGGCAGCTCGTCGACAGCACGCCGGCCGTGTTCATGAACGCGGCCGGACACGGCGAAGGGACAGTGCTCGCCGACTTCGACAACGACGGCGACCTCGATCTCTACGTCGTCAACGCGGGCGGCACGCCCAACAAGTTGTTCAAGAACCTCGGCAGTGGCGCCTGGGCCGACGTCTCGGCGGGCTCGGGCGTCGACTACGCGGGCATCGGCGAAGGCTGTGCCGTGGCCGACTGGGACGGCGACGGCGACCTCGACATCTTCCTGCTCAACTACGGGACGACGAGTGCCGGCGAACTGGACCGTTGGTTCAAGAACGTGGGCGGCCTCGTGTTCGTCGACGTCACGGTCGCTTCGCTGTCGCTCGGCCCGACGCCGGGCGGTGCGTGCGCCTTCGCCGACTACGACAACGACGGCGACCAGGACCTGTTCGTC
>JAYUCN010000178.1:0-2373 GCA_043740335.1 Planctomycetota bacterium | reverse complement strand
TCGATGCACCCGACTGGGCCGTGCTGGACATCGATCCGAAGCAAGCGCCCTTCGCGCACGTCGTGCGCATCGCACGCGCCGCCGGACGCCTGCTGCGCGGCATCGGTCTGCGCCCGCTGCTGAAGACCTCGGGCAAGCTCGGCATGCACGTCTTCGTGCCGTTGCAGCCGGGCTACACCTACGACCACGCGCGCATGTTCACCGAAGGCGTGGCACGCGTACTCGTGCGCGAACTGCCCGACATCGCCACGGTCGAACGGTTGCCCGACCAGCGCGAGGGCAAGGTCTACCTCGACTTCCTCCAGAATCGCAAGAGCCAGACGATCGTGCCGCCCTACGCGGTGCGGCCCGTGCGCGGTGCGTCGGTGTCGACGCCGCTGCAGTGGGACGAGCTCGAACGGAACGACCTCTCGCCGCAGCTCTTCACGATCCACACGATGCCGCCGCGCGTGGCCGGACACGGCGATCTCTTCCGCCGTGCCCTCGAAGATCGCCAGGATCTGCTGCCCGCGATCAAAGCACTCGAGGAGATGCTGCGCGGCCGCTGAACGACGCCCGCGATCGGTTCAGCCGCCGTTCGACTGCAGCCGGCGCCGCACCTGGTCGGCCCAACGACTGTTCGGATCGAACGTGAGGTAGGCGCGCCAGTGCCGCCGCGCGCCCTCGAGGTCGCCGACGACGGCGAGCGCCTCGGCGACGTTGTAGTGAGCGTCGGCGTAGTGCGGCACGAGTTCGAGGGCCCGCCGCAGCGCTTCGATGGCACCTGCCCGATCGCCGAGTTCGCCACAGACGATGCCGAGGTTGTTCCACGCCTCGGCGTAGTCGGGATCCCGCGCCGTGGCCGCCGTGAACTGGTCGCGCGCGGCCTCGCGGCGCCGCAGCGCGTAGTAGCAGTTGCCGAGGTTGAAGTGCGTCTCGGCGTTCCCGCTCGGCAGCGCGTGTTCGTAAGCGCGCACGGCATCCTCGGTGCGGCCGGCCGCTTCGGCGTCGATGCCGATCGCGAACCAGGCCTGCGGCGTGCGCAGTTGCGGCAGGTCGGGTTCGGCAGCCGCAGCCGCGAAGTCGAACAGCAGTTGGCCGCCGGGCTCGAGCAGCCGGCCATCGGGCGCCCGGACCGTGACGCGCCGCTGGCCGATGCTCGCCAATAGCCCGGTGAGTGCCTGCTCCGGATCCTTCACGACGGTGCGCGCGAGCTGCCAGGCGCGCGCGATGCGCGGTGCGGACCAGCCGGCGCGCCACAACTGCGCGAGCGTGCGGGCCTGGCCCACCGACCGGAACGAGAACTGCCTCACCGCGCCGCGGTTGGGCACGAGCAGTTCGCGTTCGACCCAGCGCCGCACGACGCTGACCGGCAAGCCACAGTGCTCGGCGAGCTCCTCCGCCGTGAACGTGCGTTCGTCGCCGGCACCGCGCATCAGGCACCTCCCGGCACGAGCCCGAGGAACACCGGCGCGCGCAACATGCCGTTCTGCGTGCGCTCGAGGAAGCTCACGGTGCAGAACAGACCCGGTGCAACCCAGGCGCCGGCGACGTCGGTCGCGACGAGCGATCGGACCGTGCGCCGCGAGAACAGCAGCGTGCGCAGTTCGGCCTTCTGCGCGTCGCTGAGGCCGGAGCCGACCTTGCCGACGCAGCGCAGGTCGCCGTCGACGTCGGTGGCGATGATGAGCGACTTGAAGTCGTGTTCGCCGTCGGGCTCGTAGCCGAGGATCGCGCAGTGCATGGTCCGCACGGGTTTGATCTTCTGCCACGCGCCGCTGCGTTCTCCGGGCCGGTAGGGTGAGTCGAGGCGCTTCCCGACAATGCCCTCGAGGCCGCGCTCGCGGGCGGCGGCGAACAGGGCCAGTCCGGTGCCGACGACGCCTTCCGAGAGCATGAGGCGCGGTTGCGCCACGCTTGCCGTCAACTGCTCCAGCAGGGCCCGGCGTTCGCGCAACGGCAGGTCGAGCAGCGAGGCGCCGTCGAAGTACAGCAAGTCGAAGACGACGTAGACGACAGGCTGTTCTTGGGCTGCAGCTTCGGCACGCGCGCCACTGCTGTTCTCGCGGCCGACGATGGCGCGGAAATCGGGCTTGCCATCGGGCTGCAGCACGACGAGTTCGCCGTCGAGCACGAGACCGCCGGGCAGGTCTCTGAGGAAGCGAAGTTCGGGGTAGCGCTCGGCGAGGTTGCGTCGACGACGGCCGTGCATGCGATGGCGGCCGTCCTCGACGTACGTGATCGCGCGCACACCATCCCATTTGATCTCGAACAGGTGCCCGGGATCGTCGAAGGGCGTGCCGATGCGCGCGAGCATCGGTTCGATGTGCTCCGGCAGCGCGACTGCCATGACGGGACTCACCCGCCTTCGACCTTGCGGGGTCCCTTCTTGCG
>JAYUCN010000177.1:0-5820 GCA_043740335.1 Planctomycetota bacterium | reverse complement strand
GGTGATCTCCTGCGCGCCATCGAGGCCGATGAGGGCCCGCCGCTGCCGTGTCGGGGTCGAGGTCCGATGCGGGTGGCTGCAGGACCAGGGGCTCGGTGCCGGCAGAGCGGAGCGTCGCCGGAGGATGGAGGCATGGGCGGCATGCAACTGACGTGGTGTTCCCTTGAAGTTCCGCAGCATCGTGACCAAGCGACTGCCCCGATGCCAGAACCGCCCGGTTGCGAAGGCTCCCACGCTGTTCGGCGAACACATCGTCGGGCTTCGCCGCAGCCAGGTGCCGTCAACAACTCGTCCTGCGCGTTCGCGGCAGTGGTGAGCGATGTCGCGTCGAGCCGTTCGCATCTCGGTGCGGGCTTGCGCGCGGCCCTGGGCGCGCCCCTCGGCGCGCAGTTTCTCGGCGGTGCTCCCGGGCAGCCCCTTGACTGGCAGATCGTATCGGCTTGTCACGTGCAGGTCCTCGGATGGAGTCTTGTCGACGCTCCCAACATACCGCGGGAACATGGTGATGGCTTCACGGCCGATCAGTGTGCGAACGTCGGCGTCGACGGCGCGCACAAGCGGATCCCAGTGGCGGACAGCGTGGCACGGAGCAGCGAGCGCTCGTCAATCGATGGCAAACACCGCGTTGAGCGTCGTCGCGTCGAGGATGCGGTCGGTCCAGACATCGAGTTCCTTCGGGGTGGCGGCGAAAAGGCGGTGTTCGATGTCGGCGGCGAGCGGGCCGAAGCGGCGATTCAGCTGGCGCAGCAGAGTCTCGGCGCGGCCTTTCTTGCGACCTTCGGTGCGCCCCTCGCGGCGCAGGTTCTCGGCGGTGCTTCCGGGCAATCCCTTGGTGCGTGGCAGATGGCGTTGGACTGTCATCTTCAGGTCCTCAAATGGCGTCTTGGTGACGTGTAGAACATACCACCCGAACTTCGCGATGGCTTCGCCGCCGATCGGCGGGCCGTCGTCGGCGTCGACGGCGCGCAGGATCGGGCCCCAGCGGTCGATGGCGGCGAGCGTCTGGGAGGCATGGAACCCTGGCAGGAAGCGCAGGCTGAGTTGGGTCAGCATGCCGAGCGGGGTCAGGTCGCGCGCGAGCAGCTGGGCCTCGGTGAGGGCGGTGAGTTCATCGCCGATGCACCGGAGTCGTGGTTGCAGCGACTCGAGCAGTTCGGCCGTCGCGGGGTCACGTCTGGCGAGTCGCTTCGGGTGCTGAGGCCGCAGGTCCAGCGCACCCGGGCCGTGGTAGAGCACGACGGCGATGACCGGCGTCGGCGGCGACGAACGCTTGCGTCGTGGCCCATGCGCGAGGTGCACGCTGTAACGCACCAACGTGTCGTGCAGTCCCGGGTCCGGGTAGCTGCGGTGCTCTGACCAGGAACAGGCGTGTCTTCGTGGCACGCAGCCGAACTTCGTAGACGAGGTCCGTGACGCCGAGCCGGAGGGCGAGGCCGTGCACCTTCTCGGCGCACAGGCGCAGGGTGGACCAGTCGATGGCTAGAACGAGGGCGGGCGGTAGACACGACCGCAACCAGGCCGCCGCGTGCCGCGGATGCCGATGTGTGAAGTGAAACCATGTGTCGTGTGGTGTGCCCATGACTGCCTCGCAGTGCAGTGGATTGGGCAGCGCACATTTCGGCAGAAAACCGTGACGAGTCCGGGGTGGGTCGTGCGGACCGCTATCGAGTGGGGCAGCGCGGTCCCGTCATGGCGCGGCCGCAACGACTTCATGAACTCGCGGTGGTCACCGCGATGCGGCTCAGCACAGGGGCGGCACAGGCTTCGCAAGGCCCGCCGCCCTGGGAACGGCAGCCACAGTGCGTGCGGTTCACGCGGATGCCGGGTGGTGTCGGGACATGGTCAAGCTCGCGCGGCGAACCACCCGATAGGAACGCCACTACCGAAGGGCAACGGTGAGCCACCCGACCATCACGGCTGCGGCCACCCTGGATCGAACCACGGTGGGCCGGCTCGTCGCCGACGTCGACCGCGAACTGCGCGCGAAACCCGCGCGACTCTGCGTCGACCTCGGTGCGGTCGAGTCGTTCGACTCCGCGGGGCTCGGTGGCGTGGTGGCCGGCATGCGCGCCGCCAGCGCGGCCGGCGTCGAGCTCAAGCTGAAGGGGTTGAGCCAGCCCATGCTCGACTTCTTCTCGCTGGTGTCCGTGCAGCGCCTCGTGCAGTGCAACGAGCTGCCGCCGCGCCCCGACCCCGTCACGCGCCTCGGCATGTTCGTCGAGCCGATGCTCGACGGCGCACTCGCGGTGCTGCGCACGGGCTTCCAAGCGGCTCAGGAACTGCTGCTCGGGCCGTTCCGCCGACGTGCCCTGCGCCTCGACCGCACCGCGATCGAAGTCGACCACTGTGCCGCGGGGGCGCTGCCGATCATCGCCCTCATCGCGTTCCTGCTCGGGCTCATCCTCGCCATGCAGGCCTACGTGCAACTGCGCGTGTGGGGAGCCGAGATCTACATCGCCGACATGGTCGGCGTGTCGGTGCTGGCCGAGATCGGTCCGCTCATGACGGCGATCGTGCTGGCCGCGCGTTCCGGTTCGCGCAACGCGGCGCAGCTCGGCGCCATGGTGGTCAGCGAGGAGATCGCCGCCCTCGAACAGATGGGCATCCGCCCGCTCGCCTTCCTGGTGGCGCCCAAGGTCTTCGCCTGCGCCATGGCAGCGCTGTCGCTCGGCATCTTCTTCGACGTCGTCGCCATCTGCGGCGGGGCGCTGTTCGCGTGGGCCGTGGCGGGCATCGGCTTCGACGCGTTCGCCGAGCAGCTGCGCACGGCGCTCAAGCTGTCGGACTTCGTCGTCGCCCTCGTCAAGAGCGCGACGTTCGGGGCCGCGGTCGGCGTCGTCGGTTGCGCACTCGGCCTGCGCGTGCAGGACGGCAGTGAAGGCGTCGGCCGCGCCACCACGAACTCCGTGGTGCTCGGCATCTTCCTCGTCATCGTCATCGATGCCGTGTTCGTGACCTGCCAGCGCATGTCGGGCTGAACCATGCCCAGCCACCAGCCTGCACTCGCCGCCAGGGCCCGCACCAACGACCTCGTGCGCGCCGTGGCGCTGACCACGATGTTCGGCGAACGCACGGTTCTCGATGGCGTCGATCTCGCGATCCGGCGCGGCGAGGTGTTCGTCATCATGGGCCCGTCGGGCTGTGGCAAGACGACGCTGTTGCGCAACCTCTGCGGTCTGCTGCCGCCGACCATGGGCTCGGTCTCGGTGGCGGGCCACGACGTCTACGCAGCGTCGCCCGAGCTGCTGCAACATCTGCGACTGCGCACGGGCTTGTCGTTCCAGGGCGGCGCCCTGCTCGGCAGTCTCAGCGTGCTCGAGAACGTGGCCCTGCCGCTGCGCGAGAACACCGACCTGCCCGAGGCCGTGATCGTGCAGACCGCGCGCATGAAGCTCGACATGGTCGGGCTCCTGCACGCCGCCGACCTGCCGCCGAGCTCGCTGTCGGGTGGCATGCGGAAGCGCGCCGCGATCGCGCGGGCCATCGCGCTCGACCCGGACATCGTCTACTTCGACGAACCGTCGGCGGGCCTCGACCCGATCACGGCCGCCGAGGTCGACAACCTGATCGCCAAGCTCAACCAGGTGTTCGGCATCACCATGGTCGTCGTCACCCACGACCTGCCGTCGGCCTACGCCATCGCCGACCGCATCGTCGTGCTGCTGGACGGCAAGGTGGCAGCACTTGGCGAACGCGATCAGGTGTGGCACGACAGCAATCCGCGCCTGCGCGACTTCATCGAACGGCGCCTTCCTGCCGAAGACAGCCGTGGCATGGACGTCATCGCGCACCTGGAGGTCTGAGCATGAACGGCACCAGCAGACGGTTCCGGCTCGGCCTGTTCGTGCTCGGTGCCGGTGGCCTGTTCGTGGCCCTCCTCCTGTTCATCCTCCAGAACAGCGTGAACGGGGCCCGCGCCAGCTACTTCATCCTCTTCCACGAGAACGTGAAGGGCATGGTGCAGGGCTCGAAGGTCAACTTCCAGGGTGTGCCGATCGGCGTGGTGGCGGACATGCGGTTCCAGGACGGCAACACGCTCGTCGAGCTGCGCGTCGATCCGTCGCGCGCCAACATCCAGAACGTCACGCGGGCGCGCATGGACCGCCTGCTCGTGACCGGGCAGGTGACGGTCGAGCTCGAAGGCTATGGTGCTGACGGCATCTCGCTTCTGCCGGGTTCGTTCATCCAGCCGAAGGAGGACCCGCTGCATGCACTGACGGCGAGTCTGCCCGAAGTCGTCACCCAGGCCGCGGCCGTGCTCGTGCGACTTGACACGATGCTGGCCCGCGTCGAGCAGGTGTTCGGTGACGAGAACCAGGCGCTCTTGAGCGCGATCCTTCTCCACACCGAACGAGCCGCCGCGGCGCTTGACGAAGAGACCATGCCCGCAGCGACCGGACTCCTGCGCGATGCAAGCACCACGGCGAAGTCGCTGGACGAGACCGTGCAGCCGGTGCGCGAACTGCTGCGCGAGGCGACGGCATTGGCAGCCGGATTGCGTGGTCCCGCGCAGACCACGCTCGCGAGTCTGCGCACGGCCCTCGACGACATTCGCAACCTGGCGCGCCAGCTGAAGCAGGCACCCGACAGTCTCTTGTTCGGGGTGCACCAGCCCGCTGCTCCCGCCGGAGGGGAACGATGAAGGACCCGTTCGCTGGGCGCCGACGCGCCGTCGTGTGGCTCGGTGCTCTGCTGTCCGCCTGCGGCAGCGTCGAACTGCCGCGCGAGCGCTTCTACCGGCTCGAGCTCGGGAAGGCCGCTGCTCCCGATCCCGACCGGGCTGGCGTGTTGCGTGTGTTGGACCTGCAACTCGGCACTGCGCTCGATTCCGACTGCCTGCTGCTTCTGGACGGCGTGCGACTCGAGCCGCAGCCGCAGCAGCGCTGGATCGCGCCGCTCGATCGCCTCGTGACCGACGCCCTCGTGCTGGGCCTGTCGCGCGCACGCGTCTGCGAGCTCGTCAAGGGCGGCACCGACTCCGGCGAGGAAACCTGGTCGCTGCACGGGCGCATCATCGAGTTCGCGGAGGCGCGCGGCGAGCGCGGGCCCGAGGCGCGGGTCACCCTGGAGCTCTGGCTGGACGCGCGCGGCCAGCTCGTGTTCCACGACGAGTTCGCGGCCGTCGAGTTGCTCGCTGTGGAAGGGCCGGACGCCGCAGTGGCAGGTCTGTCGCGCGGGCTGCAGCGAGTGGTCACGGGGGTCGTCGAGCGCATGCAGGCGGCACACTTGTTCGCCGCGGCCCGACCGGCTGCGGCCGCGGTCTCGCCGTCGCGGTGAGCGCCGCCGCCGGGGCGCCGCCGGGCGCTACCATGCGCGTCGCCTGATCGTTCGAGAACTGCAGTTCCCTTGGTCGATGTCCATGAACATGAAGGCACTCCTGTGTTCCGTCTTGGCGGCAGCGATCGCCAGCGTCGACCTGTCGGCGCAGCTTGCGCATGGCGTCCCGGTACCTGCCCCACAGTGGCAGACCTGGGTCGCTGGCGAGCCCGTGGTGCTCGACGCCGAGAAGGCGCCCGCGTGCACGGTGTTTGCGTTTTTCACCCGGCCTGCGACTGCCGACTTCGCCAGTGATGGGGACTACCTCGCGAGCCTGCAGCGGCGCTTTGCCGAACGTGGGCTCGGCGTCGTCGCGGTGATCGCCGATGCGAAGCTGGGCAACCAGGATCGTTGGCCCGGGTGCCGGATCGTCGTTGACCAGGATGGCACGACGACGGCGTCGTGGTTCGGCGACGCCGAGTGGGTCTTCTACGTGGTCGGCGTCGACCGCCGCGGGTCGGTCGTTTTTCTCGGCAACCCGGACACGGGGCTCGTCGATGCGAT
>JAYUCN010000176.1:0-2375 GCA_043740335.1 Planctomycetota bacterium | reverse complement strand
GCTGGAATGGCACGCCGCTGCCGTTCGACTTGTTGCCGTTCGGCGCGCCTGGCTGCTTCGTGCTGGCCAGCGTCGACGTGTCCTTCGCCACGTTGTTGATCGGCGGCCAGGGCACGGTGACCTGGAACATCCCGAACCAGCTCGCACTCGTCGCGGCGCAGTTCTTCACCCAGGCCGTCGTGCTGGACCCGCTGAGTCCGCTGCCCTTCCAGATCGGCGTGAGCTCCGGGCGGCAATGCGTGATCGGCACCCCGTAGCGCGGCAGTAGCCGCAACGGAAGGCCGCTGCACGGGAGTCCCTGTGCTACTCTCTCCGCCCTGATGGACCCCCGGATAGAACGCGCCCGCGACATCGTCGAGCGCGAGGCGGCAGCCGTGCGGCAGGTGGCGCAGCGCCTCGACGAACCGTTCTTGCGCGCCCTCGACATGATCCTTGGCCTGCGTGGCCGCGTCGTCACGGCGGGCATGGGCAAGGCGGGGTTCATCGCCCAGAAGATCTCGGCGACGCTGGCCTCGACAGGCACCCCGTCGATCTTCCTGCACCCTGCGGAAGCCATCCACGGCGACCTCGGCCGGATCGAGGCAGGGGATCTGTTGCTCGCCTTCTCCAAGTCCGGCGAAACGCAGGAACTGCTCGTGATGCTGCCGCACGTGAAGGCGGTCGGCGTGCCGCTGGTAGCCATCACGCAGGATCGGAACTCGCCGCTCGGCCGCCACAGCGATCTCGTGCTGGAACTCGGGCCCATCGACGAGGCCGGTCCCTATGGGCTCGCCCCGAGTGCGTCCACCACCGCGATGCTGGCCCTGGGCGACGCGCTGGCGCTCGTCGTGCAGGAGGGCCGGCGCTTCTGCCCCGACGACTTCGCGCGCTTCCATCCCGGTGGCGAACTCGGCCGCCGCCTGCTCAAGGTCGCGGAACTCATGCGAACTGGGGATCGCAACCCCCGCATCGAGAGCGGGGCGACCGTGCTGCAGGCGATCGAAGTGATGACGCGCACGCCCGGCCGGCCGGGGGCCACGAGCGTCGTCGCTCGCGACGGCAAGCTGCTCGGCTTCTTCACGGACGGCGACCTGCGCCGGCTGATCGAACGTGGGTTGGTGAATCCGCGCGAGCGGGCCATCGACGACGCCATGACGAAGAACCCGCGCTCGATCCAACCCGACACGTTCGCGCTCGAGGCCCTGGCCCTGTTGCATCAGTTCCACATCGACCAGTTTCCGGTCGTCGACCCTCGCGGCTGCCTGCTCGGCCTGCTCGACGTGCAGGATCTCCTGAACCTCAAGATCGGCTGATGGCGAACGCACCCCTCCCCGGTCGCCCGCGGCCACCGAGCACCACACTCGCCGACATCGAGTTCCTGCTGGTCGATGTCGACGGCGTGCTCACCGACGGCCGCATCCACTTCGATCGCGATGGCAAGGAGTACAAGTCCTTCCACGTGCACGACGCCTCGGGCTTCGTCTACTGGCACCGCGCGGGCCATCGCTCGGGTTTCCTGTCGGGGCGCGGCGGCGAGGTCGTCGAGCGGCGCGCGCGCGAACTCGGCGTGCACGAGGTGATCCTCAACCGCACCGACAAGGGCGTCGCGTTCCGTGAGTTGCTCGGGCGGCAGCACCTCGACCCCCAGCGCGTCGCCTACGTCGGCGACGACCTGCTCGATTTGCCGGTGCTGCGGCAGGTCGGCTTTGCGGCGACCGTGCCCGAGGCGCGCCGCGAGCTGCTCGCCGAAGCACAATTCGTGGCGCAGCGACCGGCGGGCTTCGGCGCCGTGCGCGACATCATCGAGGAGCTGTTGCGCGCGCAGGGCCGATGGGACGACATCGTGCAGAGGGATGGGCGACCATGAAGCGTCTCCTGGCCTTCCTGCTGCTGCTCGGCTCGGGCATCGCGCTCCTCATGCTCGCGATCGGCAACGAAGATGCCGTGCGAGCCAACGCGGAGCAACCCGCCGAACAGCGCCCGCGTCCGGTGCCAGGCGTCGAGGTGCAGCAGGGCAAGATCGGCGCCACCGTGTCGCAAACGGGCCCGCTCCGGTTGCCGCACTTCCGCACGATCCCATTGCCCGACGGGCGCGAGAAGAAGGAGGAGGCGTTCCTCCTGATCGCCGCCGACAGCAAGCCCGTCGATGCGGGGCTCCAGCAACTGGATGGCGTCGAAGTGCAGCTGTTCGAGGCGGGCAGGCACGCGGCGAACCTGTTGGCCCGACAGGCGTTCGTCGAGCTGGGCCGCGATGCAAACGGCCGACCGACGCTGCAGCAGGACAAGGAGATCGACCTGCGCGACGCTGTCTTCGTGACGCTGCCCGGCAGCCGGATGGCTGGCCTGCGGCTCGAACTCGGCAACGCCAAGGTGAAGGTCGGGGAACTCGAACTGCA
>JAYUCN010000175.1:0-5824 GCA_043740335.1 Planctomycetota bacterium | reverse complement strand
CGGCTCGACGAAGCGACCATCGCGCGCGATCTCGCGCGCCGTCAGCACGGAGCGGGTGCTGGCGGCCGCATGAAGATCGAACGCGACCACGCACGCATCACCGCCGGCGTGATGGCGGGTGCCACCACCGGCGGCCCGATCGCACTCACGATCGACAACCTGGACCACGCGGCCTGGGCGCACCGCGACATCGCGCCGATGAGCGTGCCACGGCCCGGGCATGCCGACCTCACCGGTGCCGTGAAGTACGAATACCGCGACCTGCGCCTGTCACTCGAGCGTGCGTCCGCGCGCGAGACCGCGATGCGCGTCGCCATCGGGGCTCTGTGCCGCACGTTGCTCGCGGAGTTCGGCATCACCATCGGCGGCTACGTCACGAGCATCGGCACGGTGCACGTTGCCGACGCCGAGACGCCCGTGGCTCCCGCCATCTTCCTGGAGCGCTTCGCCCGCGCGGAGGCATCCGATGTGCGCTGCCACGACGCTGCGTTGGCCACTCGCATGCGAGAAGCCATCGCGGCGACCATCAAGGCGCGCGACACGATCGGTGGCATCGTCGAAGTCGCGGCGCTGCACGTTCCGCCCGGGCTCGGCAGCCATGTGCACTGGGACCGCAAGCTCGATGCGCGGTTGGCGGCGGCGGTCATGAGCGTGCCCGCGGTGAAGGGCGTCGAGATCGGGCATGGCTTTCTGGTGACGCAGCGACCTGGCACCGGAGCCCACGACGAACTGCATCTCGACGGTTCCTCGATCACGCGTCGCACGAACCGCGCCGGCGGTATCGAAGGCGGCATCAGCAATGGTTGCCCGATCGTCGTGCGCGCGGCGCTGAAGCCGATCGCCACCACGCTGACACCGCAGCAGTCCGTCGACCTCGCCACCGGCACACCGGCACCGACGAACTACGAACGCAGCGACTTCTGCCAGGTGCCCCGCGCCGTGCCGATCGCCGAAGCGATGGTCGCGATCGTTCTGGCCGACGCGCTGCTCGAGAAGCTCGGCGGCGATTCCCTCGCCGAGATGCGCCCCCGCTTCGATGCATTGCGCCGCCTGCGCCTCGAGGACTTACCGATGGACGGCACGCCTTGGCGCTTCGGCTACGAACCGTAGGAACGTCCGTTGACCCAGTGGTGCAAGCGCCGCCACCGAGCCCTCGATCGGCGAGTTCGTGTTTCGCGTGCTTCGCAGGCCAGGGAAGACCCGACCATTTTCGTGAGGTCACGAAAATGGTCTGGGTGAATGACCTCAGGAGCCTCGTTCATCACCATCCGCGGCAATGGAGGGGAGACGCGGCCGATCGCGAAGGAGCTTGCGCTCATCGGACTTCAGCCGTCGCGTCAGCTTCTGGAGATCCTCTTCGGCGGGCAGCTTCTCCGGCTTGATGCCTCGTTCCGCGAGGAGCCGACGCACACCACGGTTGTTCTCGACATGCTCACGCGTGATCGCCGGTTCGGTGCGGAGGTCCTGTTCGTTGGTCTTGTGGATCGTGATCTCGGTGGCGAGGTCTTTCGCCTTGATGGTCACGGTGGGCAGGAAGTCGGCCAAGGGCCGCTGCTCCGGTACACGCAGCCTCGCTTTCATCTGCCTGGTCGTGAGGCCGCCAAAGAGCGCTCGATCCCCCTTGCTGCGAATGCGTGCGAAGCTCTGACCGTCTGCCAGTCGCTCGAAGATCAGACCGGACAGTTCCTTCTCGCTCTGCACGAGCCGCAGCCGCGCCGCAACGCGCTCGTGCTCCACGAGTCGTGCTTCGATGACCTCCTGGCGCCGGGTCTGGACCGCGAAGTAGGTTTGCGCGAAGGCAATCGGCTCCTTCCGCGGGTCACCGTTCTGCGCCAGCAGGTAGCAGGCGTACCGGGTCAAGGCAATGTCGTCGATCGCCCGCTCGGCCCCCGAGCCCAGCACGACCATTTTCGTGAGGTCACGAAAATGGTCCGCAACCCTCTGCCCCGCCTTCCGGCAGCCGATTCTGGCTCGGTCCACCAGAGTCGCGAAGTTCTCCCACCGGTCGTAGTCCAGCAGGGGCTGGAGCTCCCGGGCGAACCAGTACTCGATTCCCTGCTCTCGGCGCGCAATGGCCTCGAACTCCCTCAACAACGCCGCGATCTTGTCCGACTTCATGTCTGCACTCCTTGGGTTGGTAGCTGCCAAGGAGTGGCAGAAGGGGGGCAATGCCCGGACCATTTTCGTGAGGTCACGAAAATGGTCCAGGCGGCCCCTGGGAGCCCGTTCTCGCACGAGAACCGCCAAACGCATGGTCCCCGATGTGGTCACCGGCGAGTCGCGTTCTGGGCTACCGACGGGGCATGCCAGGCAAGATGCTGCTCACCTTCGTGCAGATCGTTCGCTCGGGCCAGGTCGGCCGCAAGTCGCTCGGCTCGCTGCCGCGGCTCCTCGTTCACGCGGGGAGAATGCCTCACTACTCCTCGTCGCCGCACCATCCTTCACCGACTGCACTACTCCGATGAGCAACCACGAACACGTCGACACCCACGGCGTCCCCATCAAGGCATGGATCCGCGGCGTCATCGCCGACGAGAACGCGATGCAGCAGCTGCGCAACGTCGCCTCGTTGCCGATCGTGCACAGCCACATCGCCGCCATGCCCGACGTGCACTTCGGCATCGGCGCCACGGTCGGCAGCGTCATCCCCACGCGCGGCGCGATCATCCCCGCCGCGGTCGGCGTCGACATCGGCTGCGGCATGATGGCGGTGCGCACCTCGCTGACCGCGAGCGATCTGCCCGACAGCTTGAAGGGGCTGCGCTCGGCCATCGAGAACGCCGTGCCGCACGGCCGCACCAACCACGGCGGCAAGGGCGACCGCGGTGCCTGGTGCAACCTGCCCGCGCGCGCCGAGCATGCCTGGAAGAAGCTGCGCGCTGGCTACCAGTCCATCATCGACAAGCACGCCCGCCTCGATCGCGGCTCGACTGTCGGGCACCTCGGCACGCTCGGCGGCGGCAACCACTTCATCGAACTCTGCCTCGACGAGGCGCAGCGCGTCTGGGTCATGCTGCACAGCGGTTCGCGCGGCGCCGGCAACCGCATCGGTTCGCACTTCATCGACCTCGCCAAGAAGGACATGCAGCAGCACGTGCACCACCTGCCGGACAAGGACCTCGCCTACTTCACTGAAGGCGCCGAGCACTTCGACGACTACGTGTTCGCCGTCGGCTGGGCGCAGCGCTTCGCCCGCACCAACCGCGATCTCATGATGGCATCGGTGCTCGAAGCGTTGGCCCAGAGCGACGATCTGCCGCAGTTCATGCACGGCGAGGTGGCCGTGAACTGCCACCACAACTATGTGCAGCAGGAAGAGCACTTCGGCGCGTCCGTCTTCGTCACGCGCAAGGGTGCGGTGCGCGCCGGCCTCGGCGAGCTCGGCATCATTCCGGGCTCGATGGGTGCCAAGTCGTTCATCGTGCGCGGCAAGGGCAACCCCGACAGCTTCCACTCGTGCAGCCACGGTGCTGGCCGCACGATGTCGCGCGGCGAGGCCTTCCGTCGCTTCACGGTCGAGGACCACGTCGCCGCGACCGCGGGCGTCGAGTGCCGCAAGGACGGCGCCGTCATCGACGAGACACCGATGGCCTACAAGGACATCGACGCCGTCATGGCAGCGCAGAGCGACCTCGTCGACATCGTGCACACGCTGAAGCAGGTCGTCTGCGTCAAAGGATGAACATGCTCCACCTCGACGGATCGATGGGCGAAGGCGGCGGCCAGGTCCTGCGCACGGCGCTGGGCCTCTGCCTCGTCACGGGCCAACCGTTCACCATGGAGAAGATCCGCGCTGGCCGCGAGAAGCCCGGGCTCAAGCGGCAACATCTCACGGCGGTGCTCGCCGCCGCCGAAGTCGGCAACGCCAGCGTCGACGGCGCCGAGCTCGGTTCGCAACGCATCACGTTCCAGCCGCGGCGCGTGCGCGCTGGCGACTACCGCTTTGCGATCGCGGGCACATCGTCTGGGCAAACCTGTCGCCGCACGTCGCGGCGCGCGAAGCGAGCCAGCTTCGCGCCCGGCTGGCGCTGCAAGCGGATGCCGTGACCATCACCCAGGTGACGTCCGCCGGCCCCGGCAACGCGGTCATGGTGCACATCGATCTCGGTGAGGTCACCGAAGTCGTGACGTCGCTCGGCGAACGTGGCGTGCTCGCCGAGGACGTCGCCTGCAATGCCGCCGACGCCGCCGAAGCGTTGCTCACCGCCAACGTGCCCGTCGGCGAACACCTCGCCGACCAGCTGCTGATCCCGATGGCGCTCGCCGGCGGTGGTGCATTCCGCACGCTCGCGCCGAGCTTGCACACACGCACGAACGCGCAAGTCGTCGAGCGTTTCCTGCCCGTCAAGATCCTGCTGCGCGAAGACCGCGGCACGGCGAGTTGGATCGTCGACGTGCAGCACGCGTAGCTGGACGACGGCGACGCCCTTCGGCCCCCGTCGCAAGTCAAAAACTACCGGACTCGAGTCGCTCCTGCGACGACGGTCGTCCCGACGCGAGCTCACGTGGCCCCAACTTCGCTTGGCAAGGAGGGCTTCTCGGCGACGACGAACTCGCCGCAGTCTGCTCCACGCAGCGGGCCACCTGCCCGCAAGCCGGAGTCACCGCTGCCGGCGATCACGCCACTGGACTCCAGCATGCGAAACGCGAGCTAGCACCATGGTTCGCCCGGGGCGGTGACCGTCGGGTGGTGTGCCTCTATGCAAGGGTGGTCGACCGGCTACGCTCCGCCCTGACCCCAAGGCCACTCCCCCATGCCCTCGAACTCCCTGGTCCCGAAAGGCCTGCTCGCACTGCTGTCCTTGACGCTGGCCACCGTCGCAAGGGCCCAGCAGAAGGGCTACGAGGAAGCGCTCGCGCGCTACAAGCAATGCATCGGCCGCCTCTCCTTCCGTCACCACACCGAAGGGCGCGACCGCCTCGCGCAGACGCGCGCGCCCGAAGCCCTGCAGATCCTGGCCGAGGACTACGCCAAGACGAAGGACTACCCGGAGTACGCGCGCTACACGATGGCGGCGCTGTTCGGGCGTCACTTCGACAAGAGTGACTCCGTCGATGTGTTGACTGCACTGCGCAAGGCGAACAGCAAGCCCGTCGACACGTGGTTGTGGGTCAATGCACTGCGCATCCAGACCGACCGCACAGGCGACGCCGAAGCCGTGGCGATCGCGCAGGAGAGCAAGGACGCACTGCATCGGGCGGCCGCCATCGCGGCCATCGGCAAGTCGCGCAGCGGCAACCTCAAGGCCGTCATCGTTCCCACGTGTGTCGACTTCCCGAAGAAGGAGTCGGAACGCTACGTGCTGCTCGGCGCGATGTCCGGGGCACTCCTGGAGAACCGCCGCCGCGTCAACGACACCGAGTACCGCGATGCGCTCACGGCCTACATCGGGTTGCTGGGTACGGACGTGGGCCTGCCGCACACCGCCAAGGTGCAGATGGCGCGGCACCTGCAGTGGATCCTCAACGGGCCGGCACTGTTCATCAATCCCGAGCCCTGGCTCGAGCTGCTGCAGCGGGGCGAAGTGAAGAAGCCGACGGCGAATCAGACCACCGCGTCACCGCGCTTCTTCGGCATCGAGACCGAGGGCGAACGCTTCTGCTACGTCGTCGACATGTCCGACTCGATGTGCAAGGAGATCTCGCCGAGTGCCCGGCCGCCCGAAGCTGCCGTGACCGGGCCGCGCGTGAAGAAGAAGCGGGAGCTGCTCGACGAGGGCGATCTGCCCTGGCACAAGATCAAGTCGCGGTGGGATCTCGCGCGCGAACACCTGCGCATCTCGCTGTTGCGGCTGACGCCGGACAAGCACTTCGCCGTCGTCTG
>JAYUCN010000174.1:0-5827 GCA_043740335.1 Planctomycetota bacterium | reverse complement strand
AACGGCGAGCACCTGCGTCGCATCGAGCCACAGCGCGCAGGAACGGTAGCCACCGGCACCACCCTCGCACGCGAGCCACGTCTTGCCACTGTCCTCGGTCCACACGGCCGTGCCATCGGTACGCAGCGGTTCACGATAGTCGCCACCGACGGCCACGCCGCGCCCCAGGTCCTGGAACGCGATGCTGAAGGCACCCCGCGACGCGGCGCCCTGAACGACCGGCAGGGCCGTCGCGTACCAGGATGCACCAAGGTCCCAGGTCCGCAGGCAGCGCGATGCACTGCCACCAGTGGCGATCCAGACCAGGAAGTCAGGCACACGGGTGTCCCATGAGACCATCCCCGACCCCGACAAGGGCGAGACCGCGCAAGCGCACGTTCCACTGGCCGCGAACGCTGCCTCCTCGCCTGCAGGCGCTGGCAGCGCGGTGCGGTCGACAGCCTTCCATGTCGCGCCGCGGTCCTCGCTGTACAACGCTGTGAACACGCCGCCGATCGGATCGCCGAACAGGAACCCACCATTGCCCGAGCACGCAATGCTGTCGAAGAACGCCTCGGGCCGCGGATCCTCGTGCACGATCTTCCACGAAGCACCACCGTCCGTCGTGCGATAGACCCGCGCGGGTTGCCCCGCCACCATGGCGAGCGCCGTGTCGGCGTCGAAGGCCTCGACATCGCGGAAGTCGCAGGCCGCACTATCGGGCGGCGCCACGTTCTGCCAGCTCTTCCCGCCATCCGTAGTGCGCAGCAGTGTGCCTCCGGCACCCCCGACCCACACGACGTTGGCATCGACGACCGCGAGCCCGCGCAGGCTCGCCTTGGTCGGCGCCGCCACGTCGACCCAGACCGCGTGAGGCCAGTCGAGCTGGGGTGCCTCGTTCCCGCGCCAGGGTTCCTGCTGCTGGCAGGCGCCACCAAGGATGATCGGAACCAACACCGACAGTACTGTCTTCATGTAGGACAGCCGCCACAGCGGCCAGCTCACCGAGTATCCTGCGCCGCCGCACCCTGAGCCACGTCTCGTTCGCTTCGCCATGGCCGAACTCTCTCCCTCGCAGGTCGACACGCTGCTCGAACAGTGCATCCTCGCGCTCGAGACCGGCGACCAGGCCAAGGTCGACGCCGTCATGGCCGGCAACGCGACTGCCGCCCCGCACCTGCGCGAACGCCTCGACCAACTCTCCGCACTTGGCATCCTGCAGGCCCCACAACGGTCGCCAGCGATCCCGGACCAGCTCGGCGAGTTCCGCCTGCTGCGCCAGATCGGCCGCGGCGGCATGGGCGTCGTCTACCTCGCCGAACAGACCGCACTGCAGCGCCACGTGGCACTCAAGCTCGTGCATCCCGAGCAGCTGTTCTTCCGCGGCGCGCGCGAACGGTTCCGCCGCGAAGTGCTCGCCGTAGCGCGCCTGCAGCACCCTGGCATCGTGCCGATCCTCACCTGCGGGGAGGCCTGTGGCATTCCCTTCTACGCGATGGAGCTCGTGCAAGGCGCCAGCCTCGCCGAGGTGCTCGGCGAACTCGCAGGCACCGCACCCGCAGCCCTCGACGGCCCGACCTTGCGCGCGGCCTTGCAGCGCGCGATGGCGAAGAAGCACGAACTCGCGGCCGTGCAGGACGCACACGTGTTCCAGGGTTCCTGGACCAACGTCTGCTGCCGCCTGGCGCACGCCGCGGCCGAGGCGCTCCAGCATGCCCACGAGCAGCGCGTGCTGCACCGCGACGTGAAGCCGTCGAACCTGCTGCTCACGGTGACGGGCGAGCTGCGCGTCATCGACTTCGGACTCGCGTCGGCCGAGGGCGAACAGAAGATCACGCGCTCGGGAGCGACGTTCGGTTCGGTGCCCTACATGGCGCCCGAACAGGTGCGCGGCGAGGTCGGCAAGATCAACGTGCGCACCGACGTCTACGCACTCGGCGTCACGCTCTACGAATTGCTCACGCTCACCTTGCCGCACGGCTGTGGCAGCGGCTCGACGCGCGAACGCATCCTCGCCGGCCACGTCGAGCCACCGGCGCGCCGCAACGCGCAAGTGCACCCCGATGCTGAAGCCATCTGCCTCATGGCGATGGACCTCGACCCGGCTCGCCGCTACCAGACGGCGAGCGCGCTCGCCGCCGACCTGCGCGCGTTCCTCGATCACCGCTCGGTGCGCGCGCGACGACCATCGCTGCTGCTCCGCACGCGACGCTGGGCGCGCCGCAATCCCACGCGCGCGGCGACCGCGGTGGTGCTGTTCCTCGCCCTCGTGCCGGGCCCCCTCGTGTTCGCGGCGCAACAGAGTGCCGCCGCCGAGCGCATCCAGACGGCGCTCGACGAAGCCGGCAGACAACGTGGGATCGCCGAGACGAACCTCGAGGAGGCCCAAGCCCAACAGCAGGCGGCCGAGAGGAGTCTGGACCAGGCTCTCAATGCCGTCGACCTCATGCTGCTGCGTACGGCGCAGACGCGCCTGGCCGACGTGCCGCGCACCGCGAAGCTGCGCCGCCAGCTCCTCCAGGACGCGGTGGACTTCCACGAACAACTGGTCTCCTCGCTGGGAACGGCAACCGACGGCCAGCGGGCACGCGAAGAGCGTGCCCGTTCCCAGAGCCGCCTCGGTTCGCTGCACATCGACCTCGGCGATCTCAGCCAGGCACTGCCCCTCCTGCAGGCAGCTGCCGCGAGCCTCGCCCAGTTGTTGCCCACGTCGTCGCGTAGAGACCGCCTGCGGGAAGAGCTCGCCGGCTGCCAGGCCGATCTCGCCCGCGCGCTGGGCCAGGCCGATCGGGTCGTCGAGCAGGAAACCGCCCTGCGCTGGGCCCTGGCTCTGTTCGACGACCTGGCGGCTCAGAGCGGCAATGCGCGCCACTTCGAGAACGCCATCGACGCGCAACTCGGCATCGCGATGAGCCTCGGCCGCCAGCACCGCATGGACGAGGCACACGCCATGCTCGACGCCGTGGACCAGCGGCTGGACCCGGAGGCCGCGGGCGGACTGCCGGCGAAGAAGCGGGCCCTGCTCTGGGCCGAGGCCGCGGACCACCGCGGCGTCCTGTTCGCGGCGGCGGGAGAAACGACTTCGTCGCTGGCGAGCTTCGAGGCAGCGCTGCGGCGACTCGACACGGTGCCGGCCGAGCAGGCAGGCGAGCCCGAGGTCTCTGCCGCGCGGGTCGGCATCCTCGAACGGCTCGGCCTCATGTCGCACCAGCGGCGGCAGTGGGACAAGGCCGCACCCTGGCTCGATCAAGCAGCTGCCCAGTACGAACGGCTCGCCGCCCAGGAACCCGAGTTGCCGAACTGGCGCTTCCGGCTCGCGCGCATGCTCGGCACGCGGGCGGCCAACCAACGCATGCTCGGCGACTCCAGGGCCACGCTGGTCGATCACGATCGGGCCATCACACTGCTGCAGACCGTCGTCCAGGAAGCGCCCGAGCAATGGCAGTTCCGCCGCAGTCTCGCCGTCGCGTTCGCCGAACGGGCCGACTGGCACGAGGCGCAGGCGGACCATGGCCAAGCGCTGCTCGACTTCGAGCACGCCGAACACGAATTCGAAGCGTGCCTCGCCCAACGCGCCGACGACGAACAGAGCAAGGGCAACTTCGTGGCGGCGCTGGCCAACCACGCGCGCGTGCTGGCCCGCGACAACGACCTCGGCACCGCCCGTACCCTCATGCAGCGCGCCCTGGATCTGGCGCGCAGCCGCACCGGCCCCCAAAGCGAGCGCAATCTGGTCGAAATGCTCATGCAGGCGAGCGACTTCGCCGTGCGCGACGACGACGCGGCGATGAGCATGGCACTCATGGACGAGGCCAGCGAACGGGCAGAGGCGCTCTTCCAGGCACAGCCCGAGGACACAGCACGGCAGACGACTGCCGCGATGACCGCCCTGAACCACGGTACGAACTGCCTGACCCTCCACCAGCACAGCAAGGCCATCATGATCTGGACAGCGGCACTGCCCGTCGTCCGGTCGGCGGCGACCGCCTCCCCGTTCGGCAAGCAACTCCTCTCTGTCCTGCTGCTGCGCCTCGCCGACGTACACCTGCGTCAGGGTGCGATCGAAAAGGCGCGCGAGTGGTTCGCTGCGGCGATCACCGAGACCGGCGTTACCGCGACCCAGCTCGACGCCTTCCCGGAGCTGAGCGCCCTGTTCGCAAGCACCGAGTTCAAAGACCTGCTACCGCGAGGCGACGATGGCAAGTAGACGACATCGCACGGCTGGCATCACGGCCCTCGCTGTGCTCGTGGCCGGCGGCAACGCGCGCGCGCAGAACGGGACCGAGCCGCAAGCACAGTGGGCCTTTGGGGCGCTGTCGGCCGCAGAACCGCCGCCCAGCGGCGACGCCGACTGGGACAGCCACCCCATCGATCGTTTCATCCACGCTGGCCTGATCGCAGCTGGTCTGCGACCGAACCCAGCGGCCGACCGCCGCACGCTGCTGCGCCGCGCCTCGTTCGCCCTTTTGGGGTTGCCGCCGACCGCGTCAGCACTCGCTGCCTTCGTCGCGGACACGCGACCCGACGCGTTCGAGCGTCTGGTCGACGACCTGCTGGCTTCGCCGCACTACGGCGAACAGCAGGCGCGCCACTGGCTCGACCTCGCGCGCTACAGCGACAGCAACGGCGTCGACGAGAACCTCGCGTTCGCCAACGCCTTTCGCTACCGCGACTGGGTGACGAAGGCCCACAACGAAGACATGCCGTTCGACCGCTTCTCTGCCATGCAGATCGCGGGCGACCTGCTGGCCGCGGATCCGGCGGTCGGCCTGGACGGCAACCTCGCGACCGGCTTCCTCGCGCTGGGCCCGCGCCTGCTCGCCGAGCAGGACAAGGAGAAGCTCGTGCTCGACACCGTCGACGAACAACTCGACCTCGTCGGCCGCACGTTCCTCGGCCTCACCATCGGTTGCGCGCGCTGCCACGACCACAAGTTCGATCCGATCCGCCACACCGACTACTACGCGCTCGCCGGCATCTTCCGCAGCACGAAGTCGTTCCGCGACCTGGGCCACGTGTCGCAGTGGTTCGATCGCGAACTCGCGGGCGCGGCGGACATCACGCTGCGCAAGGCGCGCGAAGCCGAGCATGCGCAGGCGGCACAAGCACTGCAGGACGCGACGACCAAGGCCGCGGCAGCGCAACGCGCCGGACTCGTCGCCGACACTGGCCGCTATCTGCTGGCGGGCACAGAACTGCTGCGCTCGGGGCTCTACGTCGAAGCCGAGAGTGCGCGCGACACGAACCTGCACACCGACAACCGCACCTGGGGTTCGCCTGGCTGCACCGTGCTGCACACGCACACGGGCGGTACCCAGTACGCAGAGTGGGACGTGCGCGTCGCACAGGCGGGCCGCTACCGCCTCGACGTGCGCTTCGCCGCCAAGGAATCACGACCGATGCGCGTGCTGCTCGACGGCACCGTCGTGCAGGAACGCGCCCTCGAAGCGACGACGGGCGATTGGCTACCGGCGAACCAGCAGTGGCATGCGGCCTGCGAACTGGCGCTGGGCCTTGGCCCCCATGTGCTGCGCCTCCAGGGCCTGGGTGCTCACGTGCCGCATCTGGACGCACTGTTGCTGACGACAGCGCAAGCACCGATCGCCGCCGGACTGCTGCCCCCCGTCGTGCGTGCGGTGGCGACGGCGTTGGCGAGCCGGCGCAGCGAGCCGCTCGTCGACTTCTGGATGTCCTTCGCCGAGCTCTCTGCCGAGGACTTCGCCCGCCTGGCCACCACCCAACAGGGCAAGGGTGGACTCACCGCGATCCTGCTCGGCGGTCTGCCGCCGACCTCGCCGCGCGAACTCGCCGCGCGCTTCCAGACGTTCTTCGCCACCGCGTCGGCGGC
>JAYUCN010000173.1:0-5830 GCA_043740335.1 Planctomycetota bacterium | reverse complement strand
CGTGTGCGGGAAAATCGCACGCACGGTTGGAACGGGGGGCTTGGGAGCCCGGACCTTGCTTCTTCAACAAGGAACCGTAACCAAGCTCTACCAATGGCTTCCTTCGGAGCGTTCGTCGAATTGCGGGAACGCGGCGCGATCGGCTGGGTGCACCGGGAACTCGCGGCGTTCGGGCTCGCGGCGTTCTGGGCGACACTCGAACCGCTGGCGGGAGCGAAGGGCCGCGGTGGCGTCGGCTGCCTGCGCGTCGGGGAGCGTCAACTCGTCGTGCGACCATGCCGACGTGGTGGAGCACTGGGTTCGCTGTTGAGGGATCGATACGCGGGGCCTGGCCGGGTGCTCACCGAGCTCGCGGTCCTCGACGCCCTGCGCAACGAGGGGGTGCCGGTCGTGTCGCCGATGGCGGCCGTGGCGAGGCGCGGGCGTGCGTTCTGGCGGCTTCGCCTCTGCACCGAGCTGCTGCCGGACGCGCTGCCGTTGCCGGCGTTCCTCGCCGCCTGTCCACGGTTGCGTCGCTACGCCGCCGACGCCGTCGGCACGGTCGTGCGACTCGCCTTCGCGGCGGGACTGCGGCATCCCGACCTTCACCTCGACAACGTGCTGTGCAGTTCGCGCGGCGACAAGGTGCGCGCCGTGCTCGTCGATCTCGATCGGGCAAGGGTCAGGAAGCCGCTCAGCGAGGGCAACCGCGACGACATGCTCGTGCGCATGCAGCGCCATGTGGTTCGCCACCGCGCGCGTCTTGCCGCGGTGCCGACGCGCACCGAGACGATGCGGTTCCTGCGCGCCCTCGGGCTCGATCGGCCCGGGCGGCGGGAGGCCTGGCAGCGACTCGCAACCAAGGTCGCGCGGTCGTTGCGCCGCCGCCGCTGGTTGCGGCGGTGACGCGGCCTACTTACGGGGCTTGTCCACCAGCGGGTAGGCGTCGGCGAAGCTCAAGGACCAGAAGTAGGACTTGCCGTCGTGAGTGTGAGAGGCGATGCCCAGGTCGCGCAGCCCGTCGCCGTCGCGATCGCCGAGATCGGCGAGGCTGTAGCCGAACATGGCATGCTGTTGCCCGGCAGCGATGGTCTGCAGTGGTTCGCCGCGAGCGAGGTCGAACACGCGAACATACCCGTTGCCGACGGGGCCACCCCGGCGGGCGCCGACAGCGAGTGCTGGCCTGCGGTCGACCCGCCAGTCCGGCAATCTGCACAGCACGACGCCGAAGGCTTCGCGAGGGCGTTCGCCACGCAACTCGTAGAGGGTCTTGCCGGTGCGGCTGCTCAGCACGTGCACCTTGCCGGTCTCGAGACCATTGCCGGTGAGCGCTGGTGCACCGATCGCGATCTCGGCGCAGCCGTCACCATCGACGTCGCCGAGGCCAAGCACCGTGTAGCCGAAGTCGATGTCGGGGTTCTCGTCGCTGAACGACGTCAAGAGCGCGCCCGACGTTCCATCGAACAGGGCGACGAGACCAGGTGCCTGGCCGAAGTTGCCACCGACGACCACGTCGTCGATGCCGTCGCCAGTGACATCGCCAGCGTTGGCCAAAGAGCCACCGAACCAGACGCCGCTGCGCTCGGCGACGAGTTCGTGCAGTACCGCACCTGTGCGACCCGAACAGACGAACGCCCGGCCGCGCTGGTCGGCGGACAGACTCATCGGGGATTCGCCGACCACGAAGTCGTTCGCGCCGTCGCCGTCGACGTCGTTCAGCGCGGCGAGCGACACGCCGAAGCTCAGTGTCGGACGTGAGATCGTCCAGATCCGATCGCCCGTGCGTCCTGATCGCAGCTCCACGGTTGCCGGCGTGGTCGAACCGAAGCGCGCAACCGGTGCGCCGACGAGCAGGTCGTTGCAAAGGTCTCCGTCGATGTCGCCGAGCAGGGCCACGGCGTGGGCGAAGGCGGTGTCCTCGTCTTCGTGTGACCACGTGCGCAGCAGTCGGCCGTCGTGGAGGCTTCGCAGTTCGAGGTAGCCGGTACCGTGGTTGGGGCCGTCGGGCGGGGCCGTGATGCAGATTTCTTCGAGCGTGTCGCCATCGAGGTCGCCGACGCGCAGCGCCTGCAACGCGTAGAACGTGGTGTCGTCGTCGCGCTCCTGGGTGAACAGCACGGCGTCCGGGACGAAGTGCAGTGGCGTGCCGAGGCTGCTCTGGTACGGCAACAACAACTCGGAGGCCAGGTTGGTGGGTGCGCCGAGCAAGGCGGGGATCCCGGCGAGGCAGAGCAGCTGGCAGGGCCAGGGCAGCGTCTGCGTGAGGCGCGGCAACCGCACCAGGGTGTCCCAGACGCCGCGCAAGGCGACGCCGAGCGGGCGTGCGTCCAGGCGGTTGGCGTTGGCCGCTGCATGGTCGAAGGTCGCGGCGACACGCAAGACTTGTTCGATGCCCTGGATCTGGAAGGGGCGCAGCCATGTCGACAGCGGGATCGCATCGTGGTGGCTCGTGTTGCCGTGCAGGTGCCCGGTGTCCTCGGTCATGTTGGCGAGCACCCGCTGCAGCCCTCCGAGGCGGAGGATGCCGCCGAGTTCGCCAGCGCCCGGCGATGGCTGGCCAACAGCCAGTCCGAGCGCGTAGCGGGCGTGCGCAAGGTAGGCCGCCACGTCGCGCCGCTGCAGGGCCATGCGCGCGAGTTCCTGGTGCGCATTCACCAGGTCGGGCCAGCTTCGCAGCATGCTTTCGAAGATGCGCCGTGCGGTTTCGAAGTCGTTCTCTGCCAGCGCGAGGTTGGCCAACCGCTGCAGCGGCCCGGGCTCGCCGGGATTGCGCAGCGCCAACTCGCGGTAGTGGCGGCGTGCTTCGTCATGTTGTCCCTCGGCCGCCAGCAGGTCGGCCACGAGCAGTTGTCGCCGTGAGTCCGCCACTTCGTTGGCGGACTCGGGCAGCGTCTGGAGCCAGTGCTTGGCCAGGGCGAGGTCGCCGGCAGCGAGCGCCGAATCGGCCATGGCGATAGCCAGTGCCGGGGAGCGTGGAAACGCACGGGCGGCGTGGAACAGCCGCGGATAGGCCCGTTCGGCCGCCCCTTCGCCGGCGAGGCGGAGGGCCGTGCAGGCGTCGACGAGTGGCTCGTCGTGAAGATCCTGAGGCAGCTGTTCCCAACAGGCTCGGTTGGCGGCGTAGTCACCCCAGAGGAACGCGAGCAAGCCAGCAGCGAAACGGTCGTCGCTGGTGGCCGCGGGCAGGGTGGCCGAGAGACCCTCGCCGAGTCGGCGGTGATCCCGCGCATGCTGCAGGAGGCTGCTCGTCAAGGGTGGCATGGCAGCGGGGGGTGGCTCGACCTGGCCGGCCGCGCCGACGGCGCTCTGTCGGTGCAACGTTGCCACCGCCGCGACCACGCCACGCTCGAGCTGCAGGCGCGCATCGTCGGGGGTTGCCGCCGTGGCGGTGTCGTACGCAGCGAGGGCGGTGTCGAACGCGGCGAGCATCGCTGTGCAAGCAGTCGTACGACGCAGTGTTTGTCCGTCTCCGGGCCGCGCTGCCCAGGACGACTGCAGACTCTCCGGGCACAGCAGGAGCGAACGCGCCTCGTGCCGGGCCGCCGCAGCACGTTCCCGCGCATCGGTCGCCGCCCGTGCGTGAGCGATCATCGGCCAGGCGAGCAGGGCCACGAGCACCGCGCCTGCTGCGGCCGCCATCACGATCTTGTCGTGCCGGCGCACGAACTTCACGGCCCGTCGCAGCGGGCCCGCCGGACGCGCGTGGATCGGCTGCAGGCTCAGCAGTCGTTCGAGGTCGTCGGCGAACTCGTCAGCGGTGCCATAACGATGGCGTGAGTCGAGTTCCAGGGCCTTGGCCAACACGGTCTCGAGGTCGCGCGACACGTGAGGCGCCTGCTGGCGCAGCGATGGCATGCGGCCGCTCTCGATGGCCCGCAGTACTTCGTGCGTGCTGCTGCCGGCGAACGGCGGACTCAAGGTCAGCAGCTCGTAGAGCGTCACGCCGAGGCTGTAGATGTCGGTGCGCGCATCCACCGCGATGTCGCCACCGCGCAGACGCTCGGGTGCCGCGTAGACCGGGGTGCCGGCGAACGCGGTGCGCGTGGCGTCGAGGTCGCCGTCGAGGGCGAGGCCGAAGTCGGCCAGCACCGGGCTGCCACAGGCCCGCAGCAGGATGTTCGCGGGCTTGATGTCGCGGTGCACGAGACCATGCCGGTGCACTTCGCCGAGCGCCCGCGCGACGTCGATGCCGAGCCGCACGAACCACTCGACGCTGCTGCGCGTGCCGAGTGACTCCGGCTTCACACCCAGGACCTCGGCGAGGCTCGCGACTGTGTGCGGTTTCTGCTTCTGCCGCAGCTCGAGGATCAGCTTCTGCAGGCTCGGGCCGTCGATGAACTCCATCTCGAACGCCAGCATCTCGGCGTGATCGATGATGCGGTGGATGTGCACGACGTTGCCATGGCGCAGGCGGGCCAGGGCTCGGGCCTCCTCGAGGAAGCGCTGCTTGCTGCGCGGCGACATGGCCAACGAGTGTGGCAGCACCTTGATGGCGACGTCCCGCTGCAGCGTCTGATGGCGCGCGAGGTAGACGGTGCCCATGCCACCGTGCCCGAGTTCGCGCACGATCTCGTAACCGCCCATGACGGGATGACTCGGTGCACGCCTGCCGGCCACCGAGCACGCCAGCGCCCAGGTCTTGCCGATGCGGTCGCGCAGGTCGGGGCGATCCGGATGGAACGTCGCGAGGTCGGGCGTACGTCCTTCGAGGATCTCCTGCAGCAGCGTGTCGAACAGGTCGGCGAGGATGTCGTCGTCGCGGGTATTGGTGTCGCCACTGCTCTGGGAACTCGTCATGCACTGCTCCCGCTGTCTTCGTCGCTGCCGAGCAGTTGGCGCAGGCGATGGCGGTAGCGGGTGACGCCGCGCAGCAGGCGTTCCTTCGCCGTCGACAGCGGCAGCAGGAGCTGCTCGGCGACGGTCCGCATCGGCATCTCTTCGAACAGACGCAGGTGCACGACCGTGCGCAGCTCGGGCTCGAGGCTCTCCAGCGCCAGTTCCATCGCACGGGCGCGTTCCCGGAAGCCGGCGACGCGACTAGGCGTGGTCGAGCCGGGCGGCAGCATCGCCGAGACCGACTCGGAACCGGCCAGCAGCGAGAACGGTGCGATGTTGCAGTCGCCGCCGCGTTTGGTGCGGCCGAGCGAGCGACCCGCGTCGCGCACTCGGTTCTTGGCGATCGACACGAGCCACACGCGCCAGCCCGAGAGGTTGCACCACTCGTGCTGTTGCCGGTCGCGCCATGAACACCAGAGGGTCTCCTGCCAGATGTCCTCGACCGACACCTGCCCGCGCAGTTTGGGGCCGAGCATGCTGTTGATGACGACGAAGATGCTGGCGATGTCCAGGCTCTCGACGAGGCGGCCCCACTCGGTCGGATCCCGATGGGGTTCCGCCGCGGGTTTCTGATCGTCGATCATGGCCATGGTGGTGCATCAGGGATGATACCCCACCGTCGACGAGGTGGACGGAGCTGCGGCGTTGTGGGCATTGCGGGCGGGTTGCCGGCAAAGGCCAGCTCGATCAGCCGGTGGCGTTGCGGAGCTCGTGATCGGCCAGCAGGCGCAGGAAGGTGGCCAGGTCGACGAGGATCTGGTGCCGCGTCCGCACGAGGTCCCCTTCCCGCTGCATGGCATCGTCGACTCGCTGCAGGAACTCGGCACGATCCCCGGTGGTCGCCAGGAACTTGCCGATGCGCTCGAGGTCGAGTTCGTGTTTCTGCCAGAGCCAATGGCAGCGATCGACGAGAGCCTGGTAGGTGGGATCGAGGGCCGGGTCGGCGGCGACGAGCGTGGCGGCGATCGCGAGGAGCAGGGTCCGGTGGTCGCGGTGCGCTTCGAAGCCCTCGCGG
>JAYUCN010000172.1:0-5841 GCA_043740335.1 Planctomycetota bacterium | reverse complement strand
GTCGCCGAGATCCTGCGTGCGTTCGACGTCGGCGAACAGCATCGCGTGGTCGGCGAGGCCGATGCGCGGTTCGCTGCCGAGCGACACCGCCGCGAGGTCGGTCACGCTGAGCCCGACGACGGCGGCGATGGCCTTGCCGTTCTCGTCGCGTGTGCGCACCGTCACCTGCTGCGTCTCGCCGGGCGCGAGAACGCCTTGCTTGCTGGCGAGCTCGATGTCGACGCGGTGTGTCGCCGCACGACGTACGAGCCGTTCGGCGATGGGTTGCAGGCTGCGATCGAAGATCGTCGCGCGCAGCACACCCGCGGCGGTCGCAGGCAGCGTCACCTCGGCCTCCACACGCAGCTCGCCACGTTCATCGGCACGCAGCGTCGTCTGGCCGACGAGCACGCCGCGGCAGAACACACCGAGCAGCCACGGTCCGTCGCCGCGACCCGCGACCGCGAGTCGCAATGGCGCGTCCGCAGGAACGTCGGTGCCCGGCAGGCGCATCGCGATGCCCTTCGCTTGCACGGCGATCAGCGCGAACGGTTCCTCGTGGCCCGCGAGGCGCACGCGGTAGCTGCTGCCTTCGCGCGGCACGAACGCGAGCCGGACGCGGCCCTGGTGCATCGTGCGGAACTTCGTGACCTGCTGATCGCGTTCGTCGATGAGTTCGCCCGCGGCATCGACGGGACGACCGAGCGGATCGGTGCACTCGAGGTAGAGACCGTTCTCGACGCCGGCGACGAGGTCGCCACCTTCGGGGAAGCCCGCCACGAGCACCTTGCCCGTCGGCACGACGAACGGCTTCACCTCGGCCTCGACGATGCCGCCGTCGGTGATCGTCGCGACGAAACGCGCCGCACCCCTGTCGACGTTGGTCGGCACGGCGAAGCGGAACGTGGCTTCGCCGTACGCGGCGAGTGTCTTCTGCTCGGTCCACACCTCGGTGCCGTCGATGACGAGCACTGCCTTCGCTGTCGCACCCGAGGCCCCGCCGCCGCCGCCCATGCGTTCGACGGTGACCGTGGCGGCACCGCGCGCGCCCGGCGCGTAGGTCGTGCGGTCGAGCACGATCGTCTTCTTCAGTTGCGGCGGCTGGAACGAACGCACGACGACGTCGGCCGACTCGGTCGGGAAGGCGCCGTTCAAAGCGGCGATCTCGATGCGGTGTGGACCACCGGCGCTGTCCGCGGGCACGGCGAGCGTGAACGAACCGACGCCGGCGGGACCGCCGAGGTCGTGCAGCACGGCTACCGGTGCACCCTTGCTGTCGAGCAACCGCGCCTGCATCGGCGGTGGCGTCGGCAACGGCAGCAGCGTGACGCGGTCGAGCACGACGGCGCGCACGAACACTGGTTCACCGGGTCGGTAGACGGGCCGATCGGTCGTCACGTGCACGAGCGGGCCCGCATTGGCCGTCGACAGGGTGAACACCTCGCGCACTTCGTCGGTCGTGTGCGAGGCGACGACCTCGACGCGCTTCGGCGCACGCAGGTCTGCGGCAATGGTCACCGTGGCGTTGCCTGCGGTGACGGGCGCTTCGCCGGCCGCGAGCACGGTGTCGTTCTCGCCAAACGTCTGCCAGCGCACGCGGCATGCGGCTGGCGCGCCAGCGAGGTCCTTCGCTTGCACCGTGAAGCTCCACGGCGCCCCGGCGGGCACGGCCTTGGGCGCGCTCACCGTGAGGTGCAGGTGTTCGCATTCGTGCGAGGCCAACTTGCTCTTGGCCACTTGATCGGCGACGAAGAAGCCGAGCACGGTGCAAGCGGCGATTGCCGCCGCCGTGAGCAGTCGCCCGGCGGAATGCCGCAGCCAGCGCCAGCGCGAGGGCTTTCCAGTGTTCGGCGAGGACTGTGGTGTCGGCAAGGCGAGCGGTGGTTGCTCGGGTCGCACGGCGCGCTCGAGCAGCTTCGCCTGCTTCACCACCTCGGCCTGCAGCACGCGCAGCGCGGGCTCCGCGGCGAGGCGCGCTTGCAAACGCTCGGGGTGCTCGTGGCAGCCGAAGTGCAGTTCGAGCAGTTCCTGTTCGAGCTGGTCGCGTTCGGCGGGGGAATAGGACGCTTCGTGGTGGTTCATCGCTTGCTCTCCTCGCTTCGCACCGTCGCACCCAACGTCTGCCGCAGCTTCTGGAGCGCACTGCGCATGCGCGTCTTCGCCGTGCCGATCGGAATGGCGAGGGCTTGCGCGACGGCCTCGAACGTGAGTTCGCCGCTCACGCGCAACAGGAACACCTGCTGCTCGGGATCACTGAGGCCGGCGACGGCCGCCTGCGCGGCCGCCACGTCTTCGCGTTGCTCGATCGCACGCGATGGCGAAGCAAGAGTGGTGGGTGTCACGGTCGCGTCCTCGTCCAGGGTTTCGTGGATCGGCTGCCGCTGCCGGCGACGCCGGGCATCGACCGCCACGTTCCACACGACGACGAAGATCCAGGCCACCGGGTCGTTCGGCCGCGTGCCCTGCTGCCAGTTCCGCCAACACTTGAGGAAGGCGTCCTGCAGCAGTTCGGTCACGTCGGTCGAGTTCCCCAGCACGCTGCGGACCGCACCTGCCAGACCCTGTCGATGGGCCTGGAACAAGTCGCTCAGGGTCGGATCCGCATCAGTCATGGATCGATCGTGCCCCTGAAGACGACGCGCCGCGAATCTGGATTGGAGTGCGGCGGAGATTCCTGCGGCGGGCGGCTACGACGGCGAGCCGGCACGTTCCGGGGAAGGCTGCGCTTGTCCCGGCATGTCACACGTTCGTCGGTTGCTCGGAGTTGTCGCCGCGACTGCATGCTGCCTTGGCAGCGGCGGTTGCACGGTGGTGAAGCCGGTGGTCGGTGTGGCGATGGGGGCGGTGGCTGGCCCCGCGATTCTCCTGGCCGGTTCGAACGGGAATCTCGGCGGCTGCGGCTGCGATGGTCGCGCGATCGTGGTGGTCCTTGCCGTCGGGGCCGCGGTCGGGGGCGCGATCGGAGGTGCAGCGGGACTCGTGACGGGCGTCATCAGCGACGTGCGGTGGATGTGCGGCACCAGCGAGGATCCGACGGCGAACTGGTGCGATCCGTTCAAGATCAACGACGAGGACTGAGGTTCAAGGCCAGAGGGCGCGCACGCTGCCTGTTGTCGCGTTTCGCCCCGGGCCCTTCGGATGCTACCTTTGCTGCATGCGAGCACTCTGGCAAGGACAGGTCATCGCCGACAGCAAGGAGACCCTCGAAGTCGACGGCTACCACTACTTCCCGCGCAAGGCCGTGCGCATGGACCTGCTGAAGGTCGCACCGAAGACGGACGGTGACCGCCAATGTCCGCACGGCGTGCAGTTCTATGACGTGACCGACGGCAAGAGGCGCAGTGACCGCAACGCGTGGTCGTACGAAGCTCCCGGTGCGGCGATGAAGAAGATCGACCGGTGGATCGGGTTCTGGGACGAGGTCGAGGTGCTGGCGTAGCGAAGATCAGAGAGGCAGTTCAGCCGGCGGCCGGCGACCCGGTGGCAACTGTTCGAAGAACGCCGTGAGCCCCGCGTCCGAAAGTTCCTGGGCGCCGTAGTGCGCGAGCTGAGCGGGGAACTGGAGTTTCTTGTTGGCGAACAGCGACGCGGCGATCCACAACGGCCTACCCAGCCGCAACGCCTCCCAGCCCAGGTTGATGCTGCCACTCTCGTCGGAAGCCTCGACGATCACTGCTGTGTTGGCCACCAGGGCCATGGTGCGGTTCCGCATGGGAAACGTGTGCGGGCCGACCTTCGTGCCGGGCGCGAATTGGGAGACCACGAGATGATCGCGGGCGATGCGCTCCTGCAACGCACGGTTCTTGGCCGGGAAGCACTCATCGAGCGGCGTGCCGAGCACGGCGATCGTGCCGCCACCATGTTCGATGGCTGCAGTGTGGGCCGCCGTGTCGATCCCTTCGGCCAGACCGCTGACGACGATGCTGCCGTGCTCGACGAGCAGCTTCGCCAAGCGCGCCGATCGCGCTAGTCCATCGCGACTGGCCTTACGGGAGCCGACGATGGCAACGCAGCAAGCTGCGCGCAACAGGTCGCGGTCCCCGGCGACGAACAACCTCGGCGGCGCGTGCTTTCGCTCGGCCTCGTTGAGGGGCCAGAGCAGTTCTTCGGGTGCGAAGCCGAGTGGGCTCATCGACGCTGCGGATCCTATCACGCGCGGGGACTCAGCTGCTCCAGACGAAGGTGATGCGCGCGTCGATGTCGGGATGCAGGCTCTTGTGCACGGGGCAGCCGTGCGCCGCCGCCTCCAGCAGCTTCTTCTGCTCCGGCGTGAACGACCCGGGCACCGACAACTCGACGGGCAGCCGCCCGATGCGCCGCGGGCTGCTGCTCATCTCCTTTTCGACGCGCACGCGCGCACCCTTCACCTCGATGCCGTGCCGCCGCGCCACGATCGCCATCGTGGTCAGCACGCACGTGCCCAGCGCCGTGGCGACGAGGTCCGTCGGTGAGAAGAAGCGGCCGAGCCCTTCGTTGTCCTTCGGCGCGTCGGTCTGCAGCTTCGCGGTCGATGGACCATGAACGGCGGTGCAGCAGAGATCGCCTTCGTACTTGGCGGTGATGGTGACCATGGCATTCAGTTGGTGAGGGTCTCGTAGGCGAGCTGGATCTCGGTGAAACGTTCCGTGGCTTCGCGCTGCGCCACGGGACCGAGGTTCGGCTGCGCATCGGGATGGAAGCGGCGCACGAGCTCGCGGTGGCGACGCCGGATCTGATCCGGGTTCGCATTGCTTGGCAAACCCAGGACGGCCAAAGCCTGCGCGCGCTTGTCGAGTGCCTGGCGTGGCCGCGTCGCTTGCCCCTGCTGGTCGCCGCGCAGATACTGTGCTCGGGCCAGGTGGAACAGCATGCGCGCGCGCGCCGCCGCGATGCCGAGACCTTGGGCGACGTCCTGCAATGCGGCATGTTCGTGCTGGTCGAACTTGCCGTCGACGAAGGCGACGAGGCAACACCAGCAGAACAAGGAGTCAAGTTCCGTCTCGTCGAGGCCCGGCGCGATGCGTGCGGCGAGGCCGATGCGGTCGGTGATCGGCAGCGACTGTGTTTCCCAGGTGCGGATCTCGTCGGCCTGGACCGGATCGAGGAAACGCGCGATGAGGAAGTGCCGCACCGTCTCGCGTTCGGCGGCCGTCATCGGCCCGTCGGCTTCGGCGACCGCGGCGAGCAGGTACCAGATGCGCCGCGGCAGCGACGCGCGCGCGAAGGCTTCGTGTGCTGCTTCGCTCCAGGCTCGCCGGGTGCGGGCGTTCAAAGTCGCGAATCGGACCAGCGGCGTGATCGACGAGAGTGCGAGATAGAAACCGCCAAAGCCGAAGAAGACGCTCAGCAGACCGATCGGGTCATTCACGTGCAGCACGCGTGGGAACACGCCGCGCCCCGCGCACACGAGGCAGAGCAGGCCGATCAGGAAGCGGCCGATCCAGTATTGCGACGACGAACGGGGCGGCATGCGATGTGGTCGGGGGAACGTAGCCGCCGGTGACCTGGACGCGAACGAAGCCATCGGCGCCACGTCCACGTGCTGCCGAGCAGGCGGCCGAGGATCAGCACCATGCCGGCCTGGCTCCAGGCAGCGGGCTGATGTGGCAGTGCTCTCGTGGCACGCGGCGGTGCGCAGGCTTCTTGGTGGCTTGACGGCGCCTGTCGGCTTCGGGACCATCTCCACTGCGGATCCGGATGGCCCGCAAATCCCGCTCGCCACCTCGTTCCCTCACCCGCGCCTGGCCGGCTCGAGCTCTCGCCGATTGGAACGTCCCTCATGGACGATCGCCTGGATGGTCCGGTCAAGCGCGATGCCCAGAGCGACCGCGAAGCGTTCGTGGCGGAGCTGGCGCGCCTGCAACCCGACCTGCGGGCCTTCAT
>JAYUCN010000171.1:0-2384 GCA_043740335.1 Planctomycetota bacterium | reverse complement strand
GCCGCCGCGCGTACGGTGCGCTTCGTGCGGGATCTCGCGACTGCCGTGGAACTCGACATCGGTGCTGGCCGAGCACCCTGGCTCGTGCTGACCGACACGTACCTGGCCGGCTGGACGGCCACCGTCGACGGGACGGAGGTCCCGATCCTGCGCAGCAACCACAGCCAGCGCGTCGTGCGGTTGCCCGAGGGCGCGTGCCGCGTTCATTTCGGCTACACGAGTCCAGGTCTGTTGCTCGGCGCGCTGCTGGCGGTTTTCGCGTCGGTCGTGCTGCTCACCTTCGCGGTACTGCACCGCCACACGAGAACTGCCGCTGCGGCCGCTCGCGTGCCGCTCAAGCACTGACGGCACGAGCGACGAAACAGCGACGTGCGCGCCTTGCCGACCCCACGTCGCTCGCCGGAACTCGCTTCGTGAGCCTCTACGGCAGCGGCCGCAGTGAAGGCATCGGTGCCGTCTGCCTCATCGCGCTGCTCGTCGTCGTCGTGCATTGCCTCGGTTCTGCGCAGGTGTTCGGGCTCGACACCGATCTCGTCACCGCGAGCTGGAGCGCGCTCGTGCCGGCCCTCGCCGGTGTTCTCTGCTATCGGTTCCTGCGCGCGCAGGGACGCAGTCGCTACGCCGCGTTCCTCGCTGGCCTTGCCTACGCGTGGTCCCCGTGGCTCGTGTCGATGGCGATCGCCCCGCGTGAACAGGTGGCGCTGGCCCTCGCACCGTTGGCGCTCGAAGCGGTCTGCCGCTGCGACCGCCCGTCGGCGCGGTCCACGTGGTTGCCATGGACGGGCTTCTGCATCGGCGCACCGTTCCTCGCCGGTGCCTCGGTCGTCGCCGGGTTCGCCGCGGCCCTGGCCGTCACCTCGCTCGTGCACACGGTCACGTGCGGCGACCGCGACGACGAGCGGCCGCCCGCGCGCGGCATCCTGCTCGCTGCGGTGTGCGGTGCCGTCTGCGCTGGCTCGCTCGCCTGGCTCGATGCGCTCTCGCCATGGCTCGGCCAACCGACGACCACGTTGCCCGGGGAAGTGTTGTACGCCTACCGCCCAGGTCGGAACGGCCTCGACGTAGCGGCCATTCTGCGGGTGCCGGGTCCCGTGCTGCTCCTGTTTGCGGGGCTCGGGTGCATGCGGCAGCAGCGTCACGTCAGTACGTGCGCCTGGCTCACGGTGGCCTTCGGCGGCACGGTGCCCACGCTGTTCTGCCTGCTGCCGTGGACACCGCCCGACTGGTCGGACGCTGCGCACAGCATGCCGATGCTGCTTTTGGCGTCATGGTGGCTCGTGCTGTTCGGCATCACGGTGCTCGGCGCCGCCGGTCTCGACGACTTCCTCGATCTGCCGATGCGGCGCCGCACGGCGCTGGCCTGGTTGCTCGCGATCGCCGTCGCGGTGTCGCCGCTGGTGCCGGCCTTCGGCGCCTGCGTGCCCGAACTCGAATGGCCGCTGACGGCCACGTTCCTGCTGTTTGCCGTGCTGCTGCCCACCTGGCGCCGGCTCGGCATCCTGCGCTTCAAGAACGTGCTCGCGATCGCCGCGGTGATGGCGCTCGCGATCCCGTTGCTGCAGGTACTGCCGATCGCGCCGACGACGATCCATGCAGCGCCGGCAGGTGAAAGCTCGCCGCCGGCTGCATGGACCTATCTGGCGACGCGCCCGCTCGTGCCTTCTGTGGTCTTGTCCGCAGTGCTCGCCCTGAGCTGCGGCTGGGCCCTGTCCTGCTGGCGCCGCAGGATCCACGCGAGGCCCGCACCGAGCGCCGCCAGGGCCGCCATCAAGAAGAAGGCGCGCCCGGCAAAGCGTTCGTAGACGAAGCCGCCGAGCACACCGCCGAGCACCATGCCGACGCCCGAGGTCGCCGCCCCGAGCAGGCCCTGCGCCGTCGCGCGCTGGTCGGCCGGCACACGCCGTTCGAGCGCGCGCAGCGAACCGAGGTAGGTGCACGCGAAGCTCAGCGCATGCAACCAGTTGGTCGCCGCCAGCACCAGCACGTCGGTCGAAGCACCGATGACGAGCCAGCGCACCACGGCACCGAGGCCGCCGATCATGAGCAAGGTGGTCGGACGCAACCGATCGACGCTCTTCTGGGCGACGAAGAACAGCACGATCTCGGCAAGCACACCCTCCGCCCACAACGCCCCCGCCGCCGTGCTGCTGACGCCATGCGCGTTCCAGTGCATGGTCGACAGGTTGTAGAAGGTCGCGTGGCTGCCTTGGATGAGCGCCGCCGCGACGAGCAGCAGCACGAACGGACCCGATCGCAGCAGCGACCACCACGGCATCGGGGCTGTCTCCCGCACCACCGTCGCGGTCGGCAACACGAGCGCGGATGCCGCCGTCGTCGCGAGTCCTACGAGCAGGATGCCGAACACGACCGCGTGCCCGACCCGG
>JAYUCN010000170.1:0-5852 GCA_043740335.1 Planctomycetota bacterium | reverse complement strand
CCAGAGACACACGCCGCGGTTGTTCCAGGTCTGCGAATCACCGGGAACGAGCTCGCTCGAGCGACGGAAGCAATCCTCGGCCTCGGCGTGCTGGTTCTGGCCGAACAGCACCATGCCCAGGTTGAACCAGGCTTCAGCGTTGCTGCCATCCGTGGCAAGTACGGCGTTGAACGAGTTGATCGCACCGACATCGTCGCCGGTCAGGTAGCGCACGAAGCCGAGCTGCATCTGGTACTCGGTCTCGCCCGGCGAGAACGTCGCCGCGGCCTCGAGGTGCGGCAGAGCACTCTCGTAGAGGCTCTGCGACAGATAGGCCTCGGCCGCCGTGCGGTGGATCTCGGCCAGCTTGCTGCCGAGCTCGCCGAGGCTCTGCCGGATCGCCGCCCTGTTCTGCTCGGCGATCGGTTCCACCACGAGCGGCGGCACCTGGGCGTCGCGCACGTCGCGGATGCGCGTGGGAATGGTCTGGAAGCCCGACCGCTGCGGAATGGCCGACGGGGTGGTCGGCGCCTGGTTCTTGGTCATCGTCGTCATCGTCAACTCCTGTCTCGGGGTACTTGGCCTCACATCGTGGCCAGGATCTTGGTCATGGCCGCCGCTTCGTGGTCGAGGGCACGCGCCTCGAGCCGATGCACGGCCTGTCGCCCCATCCGCCGCGCCGCTGCCGTCTGGCCGAGCCGGTGCAGGATGAGGGTGGTCTGTTGGCAGGCGCCCGGCGAATCGGGGTGCGCCGCCAGAAACGCGGTGAGCACGCGCAGCGCGCGGCAGTTGTCGCCGCGCTGCAGCCAGAGGCGCGACAGCGCGAGCTGTGCAACTTCGTAGCCGGGCTCGATCGCGATCGCCTGTTCGAGCAGGCGCTGCGCGCGGTCGAGATCGCCGCGCTGCAACCATGCCTGCGCGATGCCGGCCAACGCGACGTAGCTCGTGATGCCTTCCTGGATCGGCACGACCAGCACCTGCCCGCGGTAGCAGAGGCAGCGGCGGTAGTGCAGGATCGCGTCTTCGGCGCGACCATCCGACAAGGCCAGGCTCGCGGCGAGATAGTGCAGGTTGGGCGTCGGCAGGAAGCGGCGCAACGCCAGGTCGAGCACCGCCCGCGCGCGTTCGTTGTCGCCAGCACGCGCCGCTTCGAGCGCACAGAGCGCCGCCACTTCACCGGCATAGGGAAGTTCGCGCGGCAACGACGGCGGGCCGTCGAGGATCAGCTGCAGGCAACGGTCCAACAGTCGCCGGGCATCGACACCGCGGCCGGGCACGCGCCGCAGGAAGTCACCGTACTTGTAGTGCGCGTAGATGTCGTCAGGCTGCTGTGCCAACTGCTTGCCGAACAGGCGCTCGTTGCGCGCGTTCTTGCCGCGCTGGTCCATGACCTCGTCGCTGTAGCCGTGATGTTCGACTTCGACGTCGGCGCTCGCGAGCACGAGCGAGCGCTCGCCCCCGAGTCGCTGCAGACTCGGCGTCACCTGTTCGTGGATGATGCCCTGGTACTCGATGCCCGGCAGGTTGCGGAACAGCCGCACCATCATCACGCCCATCGTGCGGCCGCTGCCGTAGACGTTGACGAAGTGCAGGTGGTAGCCCGACACCGCCTGGTTCTGCACCAGTTCGCGAATGCGTTCGCAGGCACCCGGCTGCAGGAACTCGTCGGCGTCGAGCACGAGGATCCAGTCGCCCGTCGCGGCGCGCAACCCGACATTGCGCGGGGCCGAGAAGTCGTCCTGCCACGGCGAGTGGATCACCTTGGCACCGAACGAGGTCGCGATCGCGACGGTCGCGTCGGTCGAACCGGTGTCGACGAACACGATCTCGTCGACGGCAGCACGCGCGCGGGAGAGACACTCGGGCAGGAAGCGCTGCTCGTTGCGCGCGATCATGCACAGCGTGATGCGGACCGTGCGGCCGGCCCACGGTGCGGCCGATGCGTTCTGCGGCTGCGATGGTGCAGCTACCGACGCCGGGCTCGGCTGGGTGATCGGCAACCAACGTTGCACGAGTTGCTGCGTCTCGGCCGCGAAGGTCGAAGGCGCCTCGACGCTGGCGGACGGCGACACGAGCACGCCGTCGACCACCTGGGCCTCCGGCAGCTTGCTGTCGAGGCGCATCGAGTACTCCTCGAGCGCGACCTGTGTGTTGCCGACATGTTCGGGCAGCGGACCTGTCAGCAACACGTCGAGGCGCGGCAGCATGAGGCCCGCAAGGTCGCCCGCATGCGAACGTTTCCCATCGACGCCGGGAGCCACGGCCCCCACGCCAGCGGCCACCGACAAGGCCTCGAACAATTCACGCGTCGGCTGTGAACCGCCGCGCAGGAACCAGATCAGGTCGCCGCAGGCCGCGGCGATGCCACGATTCCACTGGGCGCACTCGCGCAGCGCATCGCCACTCACGATCTCCCAGTCCGCCGGCAGGAACTCGCGCAACCCGGTCGCCGTGCGTTCGCACCCCGCAGCATCCCCCGCGAGCAGCACGGAACCGGCCAACGGCCGCTGCTTGCGGCAGGTGAGCCAGAAGCGCGAAGGCGGCGGGCCATCGAGCCAGTCGAGTGGCAGCAAGCCGTGCGCGAAGAGGTCGCGGGCGAACTGGGTGCCGAATTCCGCAGCAGGTGCCGGCACGCGCAACACGTCGGCGACGAGCAGACCCGCAGCCGCCGTCGCCGTGAGCACGCGCCGCAGCGGCAGGAACTGCGAGGGGTCGTCGTTGCTGCCGACGGGTTCGAGGCCGCCGGGCCGTCCTTCGACGACGAGCCGCAGCATGCGCGCGGACTGCACGTTGTCGATGTCGAGCAGCAGCGTGCCACCACCGGCGAGCTTGCCCACGAGCAGTGGCAGCGTGTCTTCGATGCGACCGAGCGATTCGGTGAGAGCCTGGACCTCGACGAGATCGAAGGGAGCTTCCTCCTCAGCTGCATCGCGCAGGCGACAGCGATCCCGCGGCAGCTGCAGCGTGTGCTGCGCCACAGGGACGAGGCTCGCCCAGCCCCGCACGGGGCCGAGAAAGCCGGTCGGCAGTCGATCGCCGGTAGTCATTGCCTTTGCCGCGCGGACGACACCGTCCAACGCTTCCACACCATCGGCAAACCTGGACGGCGAACTTCAGTCGGCCATGATGTCGACCCTTCCGACGCCGCTCCCCCATGGCCGACGACGCCCAGATCGAGAACCTGCTGCGAGAACGCACGCGCTTCCGCCGCCTCGTGCACGTCGCGTCGTGTGCTTCGACACAGGATCTCGCGACTGCCGAGCCGCGGGACGGCGATGCGGTGTTCTGGGCCGATCACCAGACGCGGGGACGAGGGCGGCAGGCGCGGGAATGGCACGACGAGCCCGGCGCGGACCTCGCGGTGACGTTCCGGGTGACGGTGGCGCTGCCGACGCCGCTCGCGCTGCCGGCCGCGCTGCCGGTGGCCGTGCTCCAGGCGTGCGAGCCGTTCGCGGGGCGGCACCTGCGCATCAAATGGCCGAACGACCTGTTCCTCGACGACCGCAAGCTGTGCGGGGTGCTCATCGATGCGGGTGTCGGCAATCCCGACACCTACGTGATCGGCATCGGCGTGAACTGCAACCGCGTGCGCTTCCCGCCCGATCTCGAGGGCATCGCGTGTTCGCTCGCGCTGGCGACGGGGCACGAGGTCGATCGTGGTGGGTTGCTCGTCGCGATCGCGACACGGCTCGAAGTGATGCTGCGCGATCTGGTGTCGCGGCGGCACGGCGAGTTGGAGGAGATGTTCCGCGACCGGCTCGGGTTGGTTGGGCAGCGGGTGACTGTCGAGGCGATCGAAGTGCACGAGGGAGTGCTCACGGGTCTCGACTTCCAGAACCTCGTGCTGGACGCGGGGCGGGCGGTGCCGCTGGCGGTCGTGCGGGGCATCCGTCGGATTTGAGCGGGGCTCTACCCCCCATCGCTCACAGATCTCCTACAGGAGATCTTCTTTGGGCAACCCTCACGACACTCTGTTCCGCCGCGTCTTCTGACGCACCACCAACGCGCGCGACCTGCTGCGCACCGCATTGCCGCCATCGATCGCTCGGGCGATCGAGTGGCGGAGCCTCCGCCGCATCGAGTTTCGTCGACAAGCGGCTTCGACGGTCCCATACCGACCTCCTGTTCAGCGCACGGGTCGGCCGGCGACGGGTCCTGTTCTACGTACTCGTCGAGCACAAGGCGAACGGCGACCGGATCACCGTGCTCCAGGTTCTCGGCTACATGCATGCGATCTGGGCTCGCATCCACCGCGACCATCTGCGCACACGGCTGCTGCCACCCATCCTGCCGTTAGTGTTGCACCACGGCAGACAGCGCTTCACCGGTCCGACCAGTCTGCGTGCGCTGCTCGACCTGCGCGGGGTCCCTGCGGCTCTGGTTGCGCTGCAGCCTGACTTCACCTTCCTGCTCGACGACCTCGCCGATCAGACCGAAGAGCAGTTGCAGGAGCGGGTCGGCTCGACGTTCGCACAGCTCGCTTTGCTGAGCATGCAGCACTTGCGTGGTGCCGACCCCGCCACCGCCGAGGCCGTGCTGCGCGGCTGGGCTTCTCTGACCGAACGACTGGCCACCGCCAAGAACGGACAGGACGACCTGCTCACGCTATTCTCGTACATCCTGCAGATCGGTGTCCTGCCCGAGGAGCGGGTGGACACAGTGCTCAACGAGATCACCCCACGCAGCTCACACGCCATGCTCACTACCGCCCAACAGATTGCACGGAGGGTCAACCGCGAGAACGGACCAAAGTGGCTCAAGCAGGGCCAGGCCAAGCTCCTGCTGCGCCAGCTCGAGAAGAAGTTCGGTCCACTGCAGAAGGTGATCGTCGCGCGCATCCGCCGCGCGGACAGCGAACAGCTCGAGCGATGGGGCGATCAGATCCTGACCGCGGCGAGCCTCGACGACATGTTCGCCGGATAGGCCCGTGGCGAGCGCGTTCAGGCGGCGGACAGCGGGTGGGAGTTCTCTCACGACTCTGCTCACGCTGTGGCTTGCCGGGGTCGCATCACTCTCCGCGCAGTCAGTGCTGCAATCCCCGCCGCCGCCCGTACCCGCCGAGGCGCCGCAGGCGTGGCCTCCCGGCACGCCAGACCTCCCGGCCGACCCCGCGGTGAAGTTCGGCAAGCTGGAGAACGGCGTGCGCCTTGCCTGGATGCACCACCCGCAACCCGCGTCGCGCTGCTCGCTGCGACTCGTCGTGAACGTCGGCAGTCTCGACGAAGGTGACGACGAGCGAGGCATGGCTCACTTCGTCGAACACATGGCATTCAACGGCACACGCCGATTCCCTGGCAACAGCATCGACGAGTGGCTCCGCAGCCGTGGCATGCGACCGGGACTGCACGCAAATGCGTTCACCTCGTACTCGTGCACGGTCTATTGCGTCGACCTGCCGAACAACGAAGTGGTGACGCTCGCGGACGGGCTCGACGTGATGCGCCAGTACGCCGACGGCTTGCTGTTCGATCCCATCGAGGTCGAAGCCGAGAAGGGTGTCATCGATGCCGAGGAGCGGGAGAGATCCTCGCCAAAGGAACGAGCGCACAATGCCCGTGGCGACCGCCTCGCCACCGGCAGCCGAGCCGCGCTGCGGAACCCGATGGGCGTATCGGCCCAGCGAGCAGCCTTCACGGCCACGACGCTCCGCGCGTTCCATGAACGCTGGTACCGCGCCGACAACATGACTCTCGTGCTCGTCGGTGATCTCGATGGGCGCAACGTCGAGGATCTCTACCAGGGTTCGTTCGGCACCCTGGCGAAGCCATCGACATCCATGCCGCTGCGAGCAGACGTCGGCTGCCCGAGCCTCACGGACACGGTGTTCGCCATCGACGAACCGGATCGCGTCGATGTCGAGTTCGTCGTGCAGT
>JAYUCN010000169.1:0-2388 GCA_043740335.1 Planctomycetota bacterium | reverse complement strand
CGCGAATACACAGCACTGCACGCCGCGTGCGCCGCCGGCGGCACCGGCACCGCCGCTGCAGCCGGCGTCGGCGACTTCCGCCTCCGCCACCATGCGGTCCAGGACGATCACCTGCACCTGCTCGTCGAGGGTCGCGACCGGATCGCCCTGGCGCGCGGACTGCAGGGTCTGCTGATCCGCATCGCCAAGGCCCTCAACAAGTCGTTCTGCCGCCACGGCAAGGTGTTCGCCGACCGTTACCACGACCGCATCCTGAAGACTCCGCGCGAGGTCCGCGCTGCGACCCGCCTCGTGCTCGCGGCTTCGAAGCAATCGTCCGGCCCGTGACCGATGCGCAGACGTGGATGCTGACGATCGGCTGGCGTCGGCACGAGTGCCTGCCGCTGGTCGCTTCTTCACACGCCGCATGCTGTTGCCGCGTAGGCTTGCGGACCATTCCCCCATGGAGGTCCCCATGCTCAGCAAACCGTTCGTTCCGTTGGTCCCGTTCGCAGTTGCCCTGTTCGCCAACCTCGGTGTCGCCCAGGACCCCGATTGGCAGAAGGTGCTCGAGGGCGTGAAGTGTTCCCTGCCGCAAGCGATCGAGAAGGCGCTCGCCAAGGCCAGGGACGGCAAGGTCGTGCACGCCGAGCTCGAGCAGGACAAGGGCAAGGTGGTGTTCTCGATCGATGTCGCGCGCGGGAAGCAGAACGTGGGCGTGGTGCTGGATGCAACCGGCGCCGTGCTCGAGTCGGCGACGGAAGACGAGGATCACTCCGCGTTGGTGAAGGATGCGAAAGTGTCGCTCGCGCAGGCGATCGCTACCGCGGTCGCCGGCGGCGACGGTCGCGCCATCGAAGCTCAGCTCATGGTGCGCGACGGCAAGCCGGTTGTCGACGTCAAGGTGTTCGCCGGGGGCAAGCTGCAGACGATCGCCGTGGACGCCATCGACGGCAAACGCATCACCGGTGCTCCCGCGATGCCCGCGCAGGGAACCGGGCCGAAGTTCACCGACGTCTTCCCGGTGCAGCCGGGCGAACTGGTCACCAGTGGCCGCAATCCGTTCATGATCCTCGAGGCCGGCTTCACGCTCGTGCTCGAGGGCACCGACAAAGGCAAGCAGACGGTGCTGACGGTGACGGTGCTCGACGCGACCCAGACGATCGATGGCACAGAGACCCGGGTCATCGAGGAGCGCGAGGTCACGGACGGGCAGATCGTCGAAGTGTCGCGCAACTTCTTCGCGATCTCGAAGCTGACGGCCAGCGTCTACTACTTCGGTGAGGACGTCGACATGTACGAAGGCGGCAAGGTGACGAGCCACGAAGGGGCGTGGCGTTCCGGCGTGAACGGTGCGCGCTTCGGCCTCCAGTTGCCGGGCACGCCACTGCTCGGCAGCCGCTACTACCAGGAGGTCGCCCCCAAGGTCGCCATGGACCGGGCCGAGATCGTGAGCCTCGACGAGCGCTTCGAGTGTGCAGCCGGCACGTTCGAGCGGTGCATGAAGACCGAGGAGACGACGCCGCTCGAGCCGGACACGTCGCACAAGGTGTATGCGCCCGGCATCGGGCTCGTGAAGGATGGGGTGCTGCATCTCACGAAGCACGGCAAGGGCAAGTAGCTGCTGTTTGCGAACCGAGCATGACGCACACAGCATGTTCTCGCGTTCCCGCGTTCTCGCGCCCCCCCTTGCCACGCGAACTCTTGGCGGTGACACTTCGCCAACTCACATCCCGTGAGCCAAGGAGGTTCGTGCATGCGTTCTCTGATCGCGTCAGCCGTAACTCTCTCTCTCTCTCTCTAGTTGGGACCGCGACGTTCAAGCCACTGCGGGCGCAGGCCCCCCTGGGCAACTGGCTGCCGCCCGTGCAGTTCACGGGCGACCCGCAAGGCTGCGGTAACATCGAGGCAGAGCCGTTCTACGCCGTGCACGGGAGCGTCATCCCGGTCGGGCCTCATCGCGGCAAGGTGTTTGGTCTGGGACAGGAGTGCTTCGCCCATGTGCTCGTTCGCGAACGGGATCAACGGCGATCGCGACCAACGTTGGGCCATCGTCGACCCCGAGACGGGGGTCGTAATCTTCGAAAGGTTCAAGATCCCAAGTATCGACGCACCTCCGTTGCGTGGCGGTCCGCTCACGATTCCGCAACCCCCGCCCAACCCGCCCATCATCATCACCAACGGCCACCAGGGTCTGTTCTGTGCTGCCCACTGCTGGCTGCCCGATGGCAAGCTGCTCACAGTCGGTGGCGACGAATGGTTCGGCAACGTAGCCCCCTACGTCAAGTTCACGGGCTCGCGGCTCGTCTGCATTTACGACCCGCTGGTGGGGCCCAACGGAACGTGGTCGACCGTTGCCCAGCTGCCTGTCCCGGTCCCGTTCCTTACCGTGCCGCGCTGGTACCCGAC
>JAYUCN010000168.1:0-5854 GCA_043740335.1 Planctomycetota bacterium | reverse complement strand
GGCACCCTGGATCTCGGACGGTTCGCGCAGCGTGAGGTTGCCCTGCACGTAGAGCAGGCCCGAGAACGCCGAGTAGCTGCCCTGTCCGATCGTGGTGTTGCCGATGATGGCGACGACGCCTGTTCCCTTCAGCGGTTTCGCCGCGGTGAAGGTCATGCCGACCGTGCTGAGCACCACGGTGTCGATCGGCACGGGGCTCGGGAAGTCGGCGGCGAGGTTGATGACGTAGTCGGCCATCGCGGTCAGTTCACTCTGGGAGACGCCGAACACGACTTCGAAGCCGTCGTCGTAGACGGAGGTCGTCGACTGGCCGGGAGTGCCCGTCACGCTCGCACCCGTGCCCGACACGGTGGGCGAGCCGGTGGCGGTCAGGAAGTAGATGCCAGCGGCGACCGAGCCGCCGGTGATGCGGCCGCGCGTGAGGACGCTGCAGGTGTTGCCATTGCGTGTGCACAGCGCCGACTGCCCCGGCGGCTGCAGGGCGAGGCGCCGCGCTTCGACTTCGGTCATCTCCCGGCCGAGCACCTGGTTGGGTGCCAGGTTGAACGCGACCCCCGGATCGACGCGGCGGAACACGTAGCCGAGGCTGCGGATGCGCCAGACGGAGCCGGGGCTCAGGTTGCCGCGCAACGAGGAGATGTCCTCGCTCTGCATCTGCTGGCGCCAGGCGAGGCGCGTGGAGTTGGGGTCCGCGTTCCATTGCTTCCAGACCTCGTAGCGGCCCCAGATCGAATTGGTGATCTCGAACTCGCGCACGATCCCGACCTCGGGCTCGATCGTGTCGAGGATCGGCGGCGTCGCCGACGGCACGAGCTGAGGTGCAAAGGCGGTGACGGGTTGGCTGGTCTGTTTGCGCATCCAGCCGAGCGCTTCGATGAGCCCCGACTTCGAGAACTGGACCGACTGGCCGTGCGAGACGAAGTTGACCTTCGTCTTCTGCTGGTGGGACCGCAGGATCAGGGCCCCGGTCACGGTGATGCCGACCACGACGATCGTGAAGATGATCGCCAGGATGAGGGCGACCCCGCGTTCGCCGTCACGAGAATCGGCGGGAAGGGACTGAGAGTGACGCATGGTTGTCTCCTGGGCGTTCGGGCAGCCGCCGACGCACGGCCTCTATCGGCGCAGTGACCGGCCTCCCTGCATGGGTCCGTCCCGACCCGGGACTGCACAGAAGTCGACAACCGCTTGCAGCCGATAGGGCCGGCATGAAGTGGCTTCACACCGCCGCCGCGCTAGCGGCATCCGTCTCCCTGATGGCGCAGGCGCCGCCGTCGTCCCCGACGAAGAAAGACGGGGTCGTGGAACAGCGTGCCCAGACGATGCGGGAACACATCGACTCGGGGCGCCAGGTGATGAGCCACGTCCGCGTGGTGGTGCGGCTCAAGAACGGCAACAAGCTGCGGGGTGTGGTCAAGGACGGCAGGCTCATCGAGCGCGTCGACGGTCTGCGTTTCGTCGATGCCCTCGCCCAGGAGGCGGGCGCTGGCGTCCGGCTCTGGTACTCGTCGGGCGTCCGCAACTACGTGTTCGTGCCGTTCGCGCAGTTCGCCGAGTACGAGGTCCTGGAGCGGCTGTCCAGCAAGCAGCTCGAAGAGATGGAGAAAGGCCTGCAGATGGAAGAGGCGCGTCGGGTCGAGCGTGAGGCGGCGGCCGCCCGCCTGGCGGCGACCAAGGACAATCCGCCGCCGACCGCGGAGACGCCGGTAGAGAATTCCTCGGCACCGTCGGCGGAGCAGGCCGCAAACGTGCCGGCGCCGAAGGGGAGCAAGTCCAAGAAGGCGGGCAAGGAAGCGAAGCCCACGGACGCCGCCGACGCCGAAGCGGCTGCTGGCGAAGCGGCACAGCAGCGCCTCTGGTTCTCGTTGCTGCAGAGCTACCCACCGGCCGCCGGCTGGGGTGCGAGCAAGTGCTCTGAGATCGCGCGGCGCCAGGCCGTGATCGGTACAAAGCCCAGCGATGCGGAGCTGCTCTTCGTCGAGAAGTTCGCCGAGTGGGAGAAGGCCTGCAAGCACTTCGCGGTCGAGGCACCGGCCAAGCCCGGTGCGGACGCGGGCGGTGCCCCGGCGGAGCCGACCGGCCGCTCCCGGCGCAAGAAGTGACGGCAGCGGCGCAGCGCGGCTGCGATTCCGCGCTGGCCGCTTGATCGTGCGGGGGCAGGGGCGGAATGCTGTCGCTCCATGCAGCGCGCCTTCCTGTTCACTGGTCAGGGTTCGCAGTCCGTTGGCATGGGCAAGGACGTCGCCGAACGGTTCCCGATCGCGCGCGAGGCGTTTGCAGAAGCGGATGGCGCCCTCGGCGAGAAGCTTGCGGAACTCTGCTTTCTGGGGCCCGAGGACAAGCAGGATCTGACCGAGAACACGCAGCCGGCCACGTTGACCGTGGCGATCGCGGCGTTTCGTGCGCTCGGGCACCGGCCCGACCTCGCCGCCGGGCACAGCCTCGGCGAGTACGCGGCCCTGGTCGCGGCGGGTACCTTCGCGTTCGCCGACGCCGTGCGCCTCGTGCGCGAGCGCGCGCGTCGCATGCAGAATGCAGTGCCCGTCGGCACGGGCGGCATGGTCGCCTTGCGCAAGATGGGCCTCGACGAGGTCAAGGCGCTCGTCGCGCGCGTGGACGCGGGGCTGTGCGAGATCGCGAACGTCAACGAGCCCGAGCAGATCGTCGTGTCGGGTGCGATAGGCGCGATGGACCAGATCGTCGCGCTGGCGCCGCCGAAGAAGGCGACCAAGCTCAAGGTCAGCGTGCCGTTCCATTGTTCGTTGCTGAAGGAAGCGGGCGTCGGCTTCGCGAAGGTGCTCGACGCGACCACGATGCGCGATCCTTCGTTCCCGGTCTGGTGCAACGTCGATGCTGCGCCGGTGACGTCGGCCATCGCGGCGCGGGCGGCGCTGAAGCGTCAGTTCGCCGGTTCGGTGCTCTGGCTGCAGACGATCGATGGCATGTTCGCGGCCGGCGTGCGGCACTTCGTCGAATGCGGCCCGAAGCCGACGCTGCTGAACATGGTGAAACGCATCGCGCTTCTGCGGGGCATCGAAGGTGTCGAGACGATGGCGGCGACGACGGCCGACGAGATCGCGGCCCTCGCGGCGAAGTGATGGGGGAGCCCGCCAATCCGCTGCGGCAGGCGTTGTGGCCGCTCGGGCTGCTCTATGGGGGCGTCGCGGCGGTGCGGAACTGGACCTTCGATGCAGGTCTGCGCACCGTGCATCGGTTGCCGGTGCCGGTCGTGTCGATTGGTAACCTGACCGTGGGTGGAACCGGCAAGACGCCGACCGTCGCGTTCCTGTGTGGGCTCGCGCGCGCCTCGGGCCGCAAGCCTGGTGTGCTCGCGCGCGGGTATGGGCGTGCTGCAGGTGCCGCGCTCAACGACGAAGGGACCATGCTGCAGCAGCGGCTGCCCTGGTTGCTGCAGGAACAGGATCCGGATCGCGTCTCGGCAGGGCAGCGACTCGTGCAGAAGGGTGCCGACTACGTCGTGCTCGACGACGGTCTGCAGCACCGGCGGTTGCACCGCGACCTCGATGTCGTCTGTCTCGACGCCGAGCTGCCGTTCGGCAATGGGTACTGCCTGCCTGCCGGCGACCTGCGTGAATTCCGTTCGGGGTTGCGCCGCGCGGGCCTCGTGCTGCTGACGCGCGCGGCTGGGCTATCGGCTGTACAGTTCGCGGCGCGCGTGGAACGGATCCATGCGATCAGCGGGCGCGCGGTGGCGGTGCACGCGTGCGAGCACGAACCGAGCGATGTCGTGCGGCAGCCCGACGGGGTCGTGTTGCCGTTGGCCGAGCTGCGCGGTCGGCGCGCCGTGCTGTTGTCGGCGATTGCACGGCCCGCGAGTTTCCGTGCCACGGTCGCGGGGTTCGGTGTCGAGATCGTGCGCGAGTTCCGTCATCGTGACCACCATCGATTCACGACCGCGGAAGTGGTAGCGGCGGCCAAGGCCGCGACCGATGCCGGGGCACTGCTCTTGACCACGGAGAAGGACGATGCGCGGTTGACGGCGTTCGATGTTGTGCGGCATGTGCTGCGCATCGAGTTGCGCTTTCGCGACGCGCCGCCGGCAGCGCGCGAGTTCCTGCTGTGAGGGTGAGCGTCGCGACCTGTGCAGTTCGACGCGCACTCCAACGTCCTGCGCGTGAAAAACTACCCGAGCTCGAACTGCCGCTTCGCGTCGACCACGTCGCGGTTGATCGCGACGATCGCTTCCTCGAGCCGCGCCGCCAACTGCTGGCCCTTGCCGACTGCCATCCTCACCTGCCGCATCATCTGGATCGCCATGCGCAGCGTGCGCACCACATCGCCCGCATCGGTGTGCGCAAACCGTTCCAGATCTTCAACCGTGCCGCCGCGACTCCACGAATCCACCGCCGCCGCGATGCCCCAATCGGGTTCCTTGATCGTCGTCTCCACGCCCTGTAGCACCTCGATTGCCACGAAGCGGCGAACCGCCTCCGTCGCTGACTGCATCAACGGTCCCTGTTCCCGCCGCTGCCCCCGCACCTCGGCCCGCCGCCGCTCCTCGTGGATCAACGACGTGAACGTCGCTGCGAGCTGGTGCATGTCCATCTGCTCCAGCACCCCGCTGAACAGCAGTTCCGTCGCCTGGATCTCGTAGCCGTTGATGCGCTGCGCGAGCTTGCCGCGCGGTTCTAGCCCCTTCTCACCGAGATACCCCGCGTCCCTCAGGATCTGCACGCGCACCGCCAGCGCCGCGCGCGCCGCCGCGCGCTTCTTCGAACGCGTCGCCGGCGTGCCCTTCTGCGCCTGGAACGCCGCGAAGCTCTTGTCGTACGCCTCGAGCAACCCCTTGCTGCCGAGCCGGTCGTAGAGATTCAGGATCGTCGAGTACGACAGATTGAAGCGCGACGTGATCGGCTCGACCTTGCCGCTGTGGTAGCGCGACAACGGCGCCTCCAGCAGATCCTCGTCCTCGAGGATCGAGATGACGAGCCCGCTCTTGTCGAGCCCCTGCCGCCCCGCGCGTCCCGCCATCTGCAGGTAGTCGCGCGCTTTCATGTAGTCCATCTGCACGCCGTCGAACTTGCGCAGCAGATCGAACACCACCGTGCGCGCCGGCATGTTGATGCCGAGCGCGAACGTCTCCGTCGTGAACAGCAGCCGCAGCAGCCCCGACGTGAACAGTCGCTCGACCACTTCCTTGTGGATCGGCAGCATGCCCGCGTGGTGGAAACCCACACCCTGCAGCGCGCGGCCCAGGATGCCCTGCAAACCCGGATCCGCTTCGGCATCGAGTTCGAAGCGCGCGCAGATGTCTTCGAACTGCGCCTGCATCGCCGCCCGTTCGGCGCGGTCGAGCAGCCGGCGGCCCATGCTGCGCTCGGCCTTGATCTCGCATTCCTTGCGCGAGAAGCAGAAGTAGAGCGCGGGCAGCAGCGAGCGGTGCTGGATCTCGTCGAGCAGCAGCACGTAGGGTCGCGGCCCGAACGGGATGCGCCGACCCTGGCCGCGTTCGCGCTTGTCGCCCCAGCGGCTGCGCTCGCGTTCACGGCGACCGGCGCGGCCCCCATGCCGCTTGTCGCGCGCCGCCGCGCGTTCGTGGAACGTGATCGCGCGCGGCCGCTGCGCCAACTGGAAGACCCCGGCGTCGTGGTGGAAGAGACGGTGCGAAAGCGGCACCGGGCGCCGCGTGTGTTCGATGATCGCGAGTTCGTGCGGGCGCACGGACTGCACCCAGGCCCCGAACTCCTGGAGGTTCGCGATGGTCGCCGACAAACCGACGAAGCGCACGTGCGGCGGCGCGAAGATGAGACTCTCCTCCCACACCGTGCCGCGTTCGAGGTCGTCGACGAAGTGCACCTCGTCGAAGATCGCGAAGTCGGTGTCGTGGAAGCGC
>JAYUCN010000167.1:0-5861 GCA_043740335.1 Planctomycetota bacterium | reverse complement strand
TGTGGATCGGCGTCAGCAGGCGCGAGAGGTCGACGGCCGGGCTGCGCGCTGGTGCGGGGCTGTCCTGGGAGGTTGCGAACGTGATGGTCGCGAGCGCTGCAGCAGCGAGGTGGAGGGACGTGTGCATGGTACTGGGAGCAGCGATCCCGGCCCGGGGAGCGTTCGCGGCTTCTCAGTTCTCGGCCCGACGTTCGTTGCTGGCTTCCGCACGCGTGACAGCGGGTCACGGCCAGGACGCGGCGGTTGCACGTGGCGCGCTCCGGATCTGCTTGGCACGATGCGCGCGATGATTCGCACGGCGCCGCTGCGTTCGTTCCTTGTCTTCCTCGCGGCCGATCTCGCGGCGCAGGCCTCGCCCCCCAGCAAGCAGCTCGAGCCGATCGACATGTTCCGGCTCGACTACATGATGGTGGTGCCGGCCGAGGATCCGCAGGGCTGGCTCGATGCGGATCGGTACCTCGTGTTCGATGGCGGCGCGCGCGCGATGCCGGGGCAGGGGCAGTCAAACTGGAGCGCGGTCGAAGCGCGCACGGGCACGCGCGAACGATACGTCGATCGGCGCGCGGTCGCGAAGTCGGTCGGCGCCACGCTCGGTGTCGCCGAGGGCCTCGACGACGCGCTTGACGAAGCCGAAGCGTGGACGTGGAACAGCGCGCACACGCAGTTCGTGCTCAGCGTGAAGAACGATCTGTTCGTCGGCGGGCGCGATGGCGTGTGCAGGCGCCTCACGTCCACGCCCGACACCGCCGAGGTGGGCGTGCGCTTCTCGCCCGACGGGCAGCAGGTTGCCTTCGTCGCGCACTCCAATCTGCACGTCGTGGCCGCGGCCGGCGGCGACGTGAAGGCACTCACGCAGGGCGGCAACGAGGAGCTGTTCTTCGGCCGGCTCGACTGGGTCTACCAGGAAGAGCTCTACGGGCGCGGCGACTTCCAGGGCTACTGGTGGTCACCCGACAGCAAGCACATCGCGTTGCTGAAGCTCGACGAGTCGCCCGTGCAGGAGTTCGTGCTCGTCGGCGATCACCCCGCGCGGCCGCCCGTCGAGAAGACGAACTACCCGAAGACGGGCGAGCCCAATCCGATCGTCGAGATCGGCACGATCGATGTGGCGGCCGGCACGACGCACTGGTTCGACGTGTCCGCGTATCCGGCCGACGATCGGCTGGTCGTGCGCGTGACGTGGGCTCCCGACAGCAAGGAGGTGCTGTTCCAGGTGCAAGGGCGCGAGCAGTGCTGGCTCGACCTGCTCGCGGGCAATGCGGCGACGGGGGCGGTGCGCAAGCTGTGGCGCGAGGACAGCGATTGCTGGGTCGAAGCGGGGCCGGAGCCGCAGTGGCTCGCTGGCGGCGCGTCGTTCCTGTGGCTCAGCGAACGCGATGGCCTTCGTCATCTCTATCACTACGGCCGCGACGGCAATCTGGTGGGACGGCTCACCGAAGGCGAGTGGCAGGTGAAGAAGGTCGTCGCCGTCGATGAGGCCTCGGGCTGCGTCTACGTGACCGCCGACCGCGACGGCCCGCTGCAGACGCATCTCTACCGTGTGCCGCTGCAGGGTGGCGAGATGCAGCGCATCACGCAGGGCCGCGGTACGCACGACGTGACGATGGCGCCTGGCTGTGCCACGTTCGTGACGCACTGGAGCGACGTGAACACGCCGCCGTGTGTGTCGCTGCGCGACGTGCGCGGCGCGGAAGTGCGCGCGATTGCGGTGTCGAAGCCGCAGCTGCTCGCGAAGTTCGCGCTCGCGGTGCCCGAGTTCGTGCAGGTGAAGACGCGCGATGGCTTCCCGATGGAGTCGATGGTGCTGAAACCGGTGGGGTTCCAGGAGGGCGTGAAGTATCCCGTCGTGCAGACCACGTACTCGGGGCCGCACACGCCGATCGTGCGCGATCAGTGGGGGAGCCGCGACTACTTGTGGGAGCAGATGCTCGCGCAGCGCGGCTACATCGTGTTTGTCTGCGACAACCGTTCGGCGAGTGGCAAGGGCAGGAAGTACGCGAAGGCGTGCTGGCGGAATCTTGGCCAGAGCGAGCTGAAGGATCTCGAGGATGGGGTCGCGTGGCTCGTGCAGCAAGGGTGGGCGGATCCGGCGCGCATCGCGATCTGGGGCTGGAGCTACGGTGGCTACCAGACGCTCTTCAACCTCACGCACAGTACGAAGTGGAAGTGCGGCGTCGCCATCAACGCGGTGACCGACTGGCGCAACTACGACACGATCTACACGGAGAGATACGGGGGGCTGCCGACGACGAACGAGAAGGGCTACGTGGCGGGCAGTGTCGTCGAGGCGGCGGGCAAGCTGTCGGGGTCGCTGCTGCTCATGTGTGCAGCGATGGACGACAACGTGCACATGCAGAACAGTCTGCAGTTCCTGTATGCGCTCCAGCAGGCGGGCAAGGACTGCGACTTCATGGTGTATCCGCGGGTCCGGCACAGCATCGAGGATCTGCAGCAGCAGGTGCACCTGTGGACGCGGTTCCTGCGGTTCCTCCAGGAGAAGCTGTAGTGGCGAGGGTGTTCGTGGGGCCCCTGTCGCGGTTCTTCGCGCGGAAGGGTGGCGACGCGGCGAAGGTGCGGGCTGGGGTCGAAGCGTGGCGCGAGGACCTGCGGGCGTCGGTGGCGCCGAAGGTGGCGGCGCAGTTGGTGTGGGACGAAGGCGTCGACATCGCGCGCGAGTTCGATCTCGGCGAGTCGGGCTGGATGGCGGTGAGGCTGTTCGCGTTCTACGCGGAGCGAAGCGACCTCGAGATGCCCGACACGGTGCCGGCGTTGCTCGAGCTGGATGCGGAATGGCGCGCTGCGGCCGATGGAAAGTTCGCGAAGAGCAAGTACGGGAATCTGCTCGCGTGTTCGGTGTGGCTGCCGGGGGATTTCCCGGTCACGTTGCGTGTGCCGCTGCCAGATGGTGAGAGCGCGGAGATCGGGAGTCTGGCGGTGCTCGCGGACCAGATGAAGTGGCTGAACCAGCGAACGTTTCAGGCCGACGCGGACGAAGTGGCAGCGTGGATGGCGCAGCCCGCGCCCGCCCGAGGTGAACTGATCGCGGCCGCGCGGCGGGGGTATGCGGCGCTGTGGGCAGCGGTGGGGGTTGGCGTGCGGAGCGGCATGCCGGTGGTGGTGCGGCCGGTCTGAGTGTCTGCTACCGGCGCAGGGATTCGTGCGCGCGGGTGACTCGATCCTGGCCTCGGTGCTGTGACTCGACGACGAGGTCATGATGGTGATCCCTTGCGCGGACTCGACGAGAGCGAACGTCCTGGGCCACTCGGGCATCGGCTTCACCATCAGCGACCTGCGAAGTTGCTCTTGAGCGGCCCCTGGGGTAGCTACCCCGTACCCATTTCACACCCATGCCATTCGTCGCCCTGCACGACCATCTTCCCGAACTGGCGAAGCGCGAAGCGCGCATGGTCATCGTCCAGGAGCACGAAGAAGCGTCGCTGCCCGCAGGTGAGTACCTGTTTTGTGAACTCTACTGCGACGAGCCGGAATGCGACTGTCGTCGCGTGTTGTTGATGGTCTGGTCGAAGCAGCACGAGCAGGTCGAAGCCGTCGTCAACTACGGCTGGGAGGATCCTGGTTTCTACGCTCGCTGGCTGCACACGGATGATCCCGAGGTGGTGGCCGAGCTGAAGGGACCGTCACTGAACCGGGGCAGCCCTGCGAGTGTGCTGGCGCCGGCTGTGCTGGAGTTGTTCGAGCAGCTGCTGCTTCCCGACCGACACTACATGGAGCGGCTGAAACGGCACTACCTGGTGTTCCGGCGGCATGTCGAGGCGCGCCATCGTCCGGGTGGAGGAGTCAGGCGGATCGGCCGCAACGAGAAGTGTCCCTGTGGCAGCGGACGAAAGTTCAAGATCTGTTGTGGTGCCACCGGCGCGCTCACCCGGTCGGTCACGACGAGGGTTGACGCCGCTTGGAGCTGGAAGGGGGACGTGGACGCCATCGTGGGACACGCTGCTGCGGGCGTCTCCCACGTGATCCGCCTCGACTCGCTGGTGATGTTCTCGACCGACACCGGGGATGCGTGGCTGCTCGATCCGGAAGAGGGTGTCGCTTTGATGCTGGCCCGGGGCGGCGAGCGCCTGCCGACGCGCATCTTCGAGACCGGTACGACGTTCAGCGTCGAGTGGACGCACAACTACCGCGTTGGCGACGACACCTTCCTGGTGACAGAACAGCGCAGCGGGCAGACGCGAGCGATCGTCGGTTATCAGCGCGCGTTGCTGACGCTCATCGGGCAGGCCTGAGTTGCTCGAACGACCGGTGAGTTGCTTGTCAGGGTCGTGAGCATCATCGCGGGTTGCGACTGTGTGGAAGCAAGTCGCCCAGCTACGACGGCCGCCGCATCGTGGTCGACCGTTGGTGCGGCGGTTGCTCTGCACGTGACTCGCGCAGGTGAGGAGTTCGCAGCCGCGCTGCCGGCGCGGATTCCGGTTGGCGCCTTCCCCCCTCGACGCACACATACAGGCAGTGCCGTTCGTCCGGAGGGGGAATAGGGGCGGCGGGTTTCCGCGTTCGGGTCGCAGCATCTGCGCGAGGCTGCCGTCATGGCCAGGAATCTGGGAATCGGGCCGACTTCCTTGACCCGCGAGTCATGTCGTTGGTAAGAGACCCGCGTCGATCCAAGCGCGCCCGCGGGGATGGCAGGCACGTGCGGGGAATGCCATGAACACTTCGTTCGCGCGAGACTTTGCGGCGTTGACCGGCCATGACCCGTTCGGTTGGCAGTCGGCGCTCTTCGAGCGAATGCTCGCGAGCGATCTGCCGCGTTCGTGCGACTTGCCGACGGGCACTGGGAAGACTTCGGTGATCCCGATCTGGGTGCTCGCACTTCGTGAGCATGTGCGAGGGGGAACGGCTCGTTCGTTTCCTCGGCGGCTGGTCTACGTCGTGAATCGCAGGACGGTCGTGGATCAGGCGAGCAATGAAGCGGTCGCGCTTCGACGAGCACTTGCCTCCAAGCCAGAACTTCAAGCGATCGCCGGCGACTTGCGCCGCCTTGCAGTTGTTCCCAGCGACAGCCCGATCGGCATCAGCACGCTTCGTGGCGAGTTCATGGACAACGCCGAATGGCGCATTGATCCGGCGCGCGCGAGCATCATCGTCGGCACGGTCGACATGATCGGGAGTCGGCTGTTGTTTTGCGGCTACGGATGCGGGTTCAAGACCAAGCCGCTTCACGCCGCCTTCCTTGGCCAGGACGCGCTGTTGGTGCACGACGAGGCTCACCTCGAACCGGCGTTCCAGGAACTGATCGAGAAGATCGTGCTGATGCAGGGTCTCGGCGGTTGGGAAGCGGGACGAGCCCTGAAGGTTATGGCGTTGACCGCGACACGTCGCGGTGGGCATGCAGACTTCTCCCTGGCTCCTGCCGAACTGCAGGATCGCACTTCCGTGTTGGGCAGGCGCCTGCACGCTGCCAAGCAACTGAAACTCCACCCGGTGAACGGCCCGACGCTTGTGGATGCAGTCGTAGAGCTGGCGAAGGCGCGTCAGGATTCAAACCGGGCGATACTCTGCTACCTGCGCAGGGTCGATGACGTCGATGTTGTCAGTGGGAAGCTTGCGACGGCCATCGGGGCGGATCATGTGGAGGTCTTGACGGGCACGATGCGTGGCCACGAGCGAGGGAAGTTGACTCGCTCTCCGGTGTTCGCTCGCTTCTTGCGCAAGCCTCCCGATGGAGTCGTGCCAATCACTGGAACGGTCTTCCTGGTGTGCACCTCCGCAGGCGAGGTCGGCATCGACATCTCGTCCGACGATCTGATCTGTGACCTGACCACGTTCGACAGCATGGCGCAGCGCCTGGGTCGGGTGAATCGGTATGGAGATGGCAGCGCCCTCGTCGACGTGTTTCACGA
>JAYUCN010000166.1:0-2392 GCA_043740335.1 Planctomycetota bacterium | reverse complement strand
TGCTGCTCGGCATGTTCGTCGTGTTCCAGACGCTGTCGCACTCGCTGGTCGCGCGCGTGCGGCAGCTCGGTCTCTTGCGTTGTCTCGGTGCCGGGTCGGGGGCGATCACGCGCATCTTCCTGTTCGATGCGCTGCTGCTCGGCGTCGTCGGCTCGGGGCTCGGGGTGGGCCTTGGCCTGCTGCTGGCACAGCTCCTCCAGTACAACCAGGTGAGTTCGTTGGGACTCGGCAAGGCGTGGTCGACGTTCGAGATCCCGCTCTTCCCGGTCGTGTGGACGGCGGTGCTCGGCATCCTGTTCACGTTGGCCGGCGCGATGTTCCCGCTCGTGCGCGCGCGGTCCGTGCCCGCGCTCGACATCCTGCACGCCCGCGGTCTCGCCCCTGGCAAGGACGACGGCGTCGATCTGCTGCGCTCGATCAACGTCTGGATGTTCGGCCTGCTGGTGTTGGCGCTGCCGCTCGCCTACCTCGCGATGACGCCGCTCGCCGTCGAAGAAGGGGCCGAGACGCGCATGGTGCTGCTCGAACTGGCCGGCATGCTGGGCGTGTTCGGCAGCGTGCTGCTGCTGGCGCCGTGGATCGTCGCGTTGCTGGGGCGTGCGCTGCTGTTGCCGTTCCGCCTGATGCTGCCGATGGCGGCGTGGCTCGTCGGCAAGGTCGTGTCGCGTTCCGCGGGGCGCGTCGCGGCGGCCGTGTGCGGTCTGTCGGCGGTGCTGCTCGCCCTGCTCGGCCTCAAGAGCGTCACGGCGTCGCTGCGCGCCGAGGTCACCGCGTTCGCGGGGCAGGCACTGGCGGAGCGTCTGTTCCTGCGTTCGTCGCCGACCCTGCCCGAGAAAGCACAGCAGCTCGCCACGGTGCCAGGTGTGTTGCGCGTCGAAGCGTTCGAAGGCGAGGAACGCGGCGGCGGCTTCCTCCTGCGCGGGCTCGACGTGCAGAGTGCGGCGGGCCGCGACGGGCCGCTCGAGGGCGACCAGCTACTGGCCCTTCGCTACACCGACCAACGCGTGCGCACGCTCGTCGTCAGCCATCGGCTCGCCAAGGCGAAGGCGTGGGCCCGGGGTAGCTTCGTCTCGCTGCGCGATCGCAACGGTGTGCCGGTCACCTACGAAGTGCTGGCCATCAGCGACCGCGCCGGCTTCGACGCCGACGAACGCGCGTTCGCCATCGCCTCGCCACACTGGCTGCGGCGCGACTTCTGCATCCCGGACACCTGCGTCGAGCACATCACGCTGCGGCTCGCCCCGGGCGCGGACACCGCCGCGATCACGGCCGCGGCGCGGACCATCCTGCCGAGCGTGCCGATGAACAAGACCGGCGATTGGATCGCCGACTACCTGCGTCGAGACGTCGACAAGGACTTCGTGCTGTTCGACCTGCTGCTGCTGTTGATGCTGGTCCTCGCCGGCGTCGGCCTCCTGAACGGCATGACGATCGCAGCCCTCGGCCGCGCGCGCGAACTCGGTGTGCTGCGCGCGCTCGGCATGGGGCGCAACGCACTCGGTGGCAGCTTCCTGCTCGAAGGGGCCGTCGTCGCCATCCTGGCGAGCATGCTGTCGCTCGGGCTCGCCGTGCCGATGGCCTTCGTGCTCGTGCTCGGCATGAACGCCGTCGCCAAGCTCGATGCGCCCGTGACGCTCCCGTACACGTGGTTCGTCGTGGTGCCGTTCGCGGCGTTGGCCACGGCCCTGCTGGCGGCGCTGGTGCCGGCCTGCCGCGCACTGCGCCAGAGTCCGAGCGAGTCGGTGCGCTACGAGTAGCGTTCGCTTCGTCGCTGGAATGCGCGCTCGGCGCCGGGTACGACACGCGCCCGCATTCTGGACGCAATCACGATGAAGCAGCGATCTCCCTGGCAGCGCACGCACACCTGCGGTGAACTGGCAATCGGTCACAAGGATCAGGACGTGGTCCTGAACGGGTGGATCGAGAACCACCGCCACCACGGCCAGCTCGTGTTCCTCGACCTGCGCGACCGCTACGGCGTCACGCAGATCGTCGTCGACCAGGAGGCGAAGGGCACGGCGGCGGGCACCTTCGACACGGTGCGACGCCTCGGTGGGGAGGACGTCATCTCCGTGGCCGGGCGCGTGCGCGCGCGCGACGCCGACAAGCAGAACAAGAACCGCAGCACGGGCGAGATCGAAGTCGTGGGTCTGTCGGTCGTGGTCCTCAGCGAAGCCGAGACGCCGCCGTTCGAAGTGCTCGACAAGGTCGAGGCCAACGAGGAACTGCTCATGCAGTATCGCTACCTCGATCTGCGCCGGCGGCCGCTCCAGGAGGCCTTGATCAAGCGCGCGAAGTTCGTCACGTCAGTGCGGAACTACCTGCAGCAGAACCGCTTCATCGACGTCGAGACGCCGATCCTCACCAAGAGCACACCGGAGGGCGCGCGCGA
>JAYUCN010000165.1:0-2394 GCA_043740335.1 Planctomycetota bacterium | reverse complement strand
CCGACGGCGTGCACGGACCACGTGACCTGCTCGCCGACTTGCAGAGCGAGTCCGGTCTTCCAGGACGTCTTGTGGTCGCCCGGCTGCACGAGACCGCTGGCGAAGCGCTCCCCGTCGCTGGTCTGCACTTCGAAGACGTAGGCCAGGTCCTTGTCCTTCGCCGTGCAGTTCGCGCACGTGAACGTGATCTCCTTGGCCGGCCAGTCGGGGTTGCCGACCGCCTCGTTCGCCGGCATCGGCTCACACCGTGGCAGCAGACTCAGCTCGCGCACAGCACCGTAGTCGACGCCCTCGAGCACGTGGAGCCCCCACCCAGCGCCATAGGGCGGCAGCGCACCGGCCGGTTCGCTGGCGGCGACGACACGCACGGGTGGCGATCCCTTCGCCATCTGCTCGTACCGCGACGACAGCGACACGCAAGCACCCGTGCCTGCGTGCTTCTGGAGCTCGCGCCATTGGCGCACGGCCTCCTCGGGCTTCTGACCTGGACCAAACCGCAGCACCCCGCGGCGCGGGGCGCGGTAGTAGCTGCCGCGATTGCCCTCGGCCACCGCGAACGCCCCGTGCAGCTCCACCTCGGTCGGATTCTCGGCGGTCGGTTTCAGCACGACCTGGTCGAGGATCGCGAACACCCCGGTCGGGTCGCTCGGCAGCGGCGCGGGCACCGGAACGACGACGGCCAGCAGCGTGGCCACGGCAGACACGGACACGATCATGTTCATGGTTTCACCTCGCACCCCAGAGGACGCGACGCGCACCGGCGTGTTAGCAACGGCGTCATGTCCTGGCGCCCGGTGCCCGTGCGCGCCATCCTGTGCGCATGCCCAGCGACCAGGACCGCGCCACCCAGCGAGCCACCGTCGAACGGATCGGCCTGCCGCAGGCGCGGCGGCACATCTTCCTCTGCTGCGACCAGAGCAATCCGAAGTGCTGCAGCAAGGAACGTGGCCTCGCCGCCTGGGACTTCCTCAAGGGCCGCCTCAAGGAACTCGGACTGTCGGAGTCCGGGGGCGTGCAGCGCACGAAGGCCAACTGCCTGCGCATCTGCAGCGGCGGCCCGATCGCCGTCGTCTACCCCGAAGGTGCGTGGTATGGCGGCTGCGACCCGGCCGTGCTCGAACAGATCGTGCAGCGCCACCTCATCGGCGGCGAGGTGGTGACCGAGCACTTGCTCCAGGCGACCCCGCTGACCGGCGGGCGCCTCGACATGAAGGGCGACTGGAACCGGCGCGCGCTCGAGAACGCCGAGCACTTCATCGCCACGGCTGGGCCCGACGCGGGAACGGCGTTCCGCGCCTCTGGCGAACGCGACGTGAAGGCCTTCTTCGACGGCCTCACGCATCTGCTGCACAAGGACCAGACCGTCGCCGACCTCGGTTGCGGCATCGGCCGCATGGACGAGTTCGTTGCCCCGCTTGTGCAGAGCCTCGTCGGCGTCGACGTCAGCGGCGAGATGGTGAAGAAGGCGAACGCTCGTCTGCGCCACGTGCCGAATGCTCGCTTCGTCGAGGGCGATGGCTACACGCTGCCGCTGCCGGCGCAGAGCACAGGCCTCGTCTTCTCGCACATCGTGCTCCAGCACACGCCTCGCCACGTGACGCGCAGCTACCTCACCGAGGCGTTCCGCGTGCTCCAGAGCGGCGGCGACTTCGTCTTCCAGATGCCCGAAGCCGTGCCCGGTGCGCCGAAGGATCCGCCGGACGACGACACCTTCGAGATGCGCTTCTGGACCGAAGCCGATCTGCGCGCTGCCGTCGAGCAGGTGGGCTTCCAGTGGCTGGGTTGTCGCCGCTATCCCGTCGAGTCAGTGCTGCTCCGCTTCAACCAGCTGCGCATCCACTGCCGCCGGCCGTGAGTGCTCGTGCAGGCGCGCCAGCACCGTGACGCCCCCGTGCACGGCCTCGCCTTGGCGCGCGAAAAGCTGCACGCCGCCGGTAGGAAGCCAGAGTTCCGTGCGCGAACCGAACTTGATGAGGCCGAAGCGCTGCCCGGCGGTGACCGCATCGCCAGCACCGAGCACGTTGCAGATGCGGCGCGCTACCGGCCCCGCGATCTGGCGCACGACCACGGGCCGGCCGCCCACCGTGGCAGCAAACCACGTCGCGAGCTGTTCATTGTCGTCCGTGCTGCCGCGGCGCGCGGTCGCCACGCGGCGACCCGACCTATAGTCGAAGCGCTCGACGTGTCCGTGCACGGGCGCACGATTGACGTGCACATCGAACAGCGAGAGGTAGATGCCGAGCCGCCAGGCCGGGCCGTCGAAATAGGGGCACGAGGCTTCCTTCTGCACGTCGTCGAGCACCCCGTCGGCCGGCGCGAGCACCAACACGTGGTCGGCGGGCGAGACTCGTTCCGGATCGCGGAAGAACCACAGCGCGAACGCTGGCAGCAGCA
>JAYUCN010000164.1:0-5867 GCA_043740335.1 Planctomycetota bacterium | reverse complement strand
GAGGTCGCACTTGTTGAGGTAGCAGACGATGGCCGGCACACCGACCTGACGCGCGAGCAGGACGTGCTCCTTCGTCTGGGGCATGGGGCCGTCGTCGGCTGCCACGACCAGGATCGCGCCGTCCATCTGCGCCGCACCCGTGATCATGTTCTTCACGTAGTCGGCGTGGCCGGGGCAGTCGACGTGGGCGTAGTGCCGGTTCTTCGTCTCGTACTCCACGTGGGCCGCGGAGATCGTCACGACGCGCGTCGCGTCGCGAACGGTGCCGCCCTTGGCGACCGCAGAGTATTCCTTGTACTTGGCAAGGCCCACCGACGCGAGCACGTACGTGATGGCCGCCGTCGTCGTGGTCTTGCCGTGGGCAACGTGCCCGATGGTCCCCACGTTCACGTGGGGCTTGGTTCTCGTGAAAGTTTCCTTGGCCATGGCTACTCGAACTCGGTGGGGTTCGCGGGGAACCCCGAACAAAACTGGAATCGGAGGGTGGAGCTGCCAGCGGGAATTGAACCCACGACCTCCTCCTTACCAAGGAGGTGCTCTACCAGCTGAGCTATGGCAGCGAACGGCGGAAGAAAGAACGATCTGGAGCGGGTGAAGGGAATCGAACCCTCACCACCAGCTTGGAAGGCTGGAGCTCTACCATTGAGCTACACCCGCTCGACAACACACGCCCCCGTCGTGGCGGACCGACCATATGAGGTCGAACCGAGCCGACGAAGGCCTGACAAACCGACGGATCGCGCGAACGTCCCAGGGGCACCTGCGAACCCATGGAAGACTTGGTGGGCGGAGCAGGATTCGAACCTGCGAAGGCTGAGCCACCAGATTTACAGTCTGGTCCATTTGGCCGCTCTGGAATCCGCCCGACGTTGCCGTGCGCGCGATCCTCTCCCAAGCATCGATCCCCCGTCGCGTGCGCGCACCCGGCGTCACCGACCCGATCTGGAGCTAGCGATGGGACTTGAACCCACAACCTCCAGATTACAAATCAGGTGCTCTACCAGTTGAGCTACGCTAGCGGGCTAGCTGCTGCGGAAAGGACGAAACAAGATACCGGCGCCCCCTTCGAGTTCAAGGTTGCGTGGACTTTTTTGGTGCGGGCTCGACCAGCCGTCACGCGTGGCGGTGACCATCGCCCGCGAGCGCAGCGAATGCAGCACATGCACGCTCACGACGCCATGGCGTCAGTCGGGCGCCGCTGCCGCGGTGCCCGCCGCACCAGCCAGTGGCAACCGGGCATCGGCGGTCGCGAGCTGCCGGACGCGCTCCGCAAACGCGAGCAGGTCGAACGGCTTCCGCAACACGTCGCACACGAACGGCAGCTTGCCGAGCCGCTCCTGCACTTCCGCGTCGAGGTAGCCCGACACGACGACTGCCCGCGGTGGGTTGGCCAGGTCGCGCAAGGACTCGAGCACTTCAAGGCCCGAGACCCGCGGCATGTCGAGGTCGCAGACGATGACGCGCAGCCCCGGTTGCCGCGCCATGATGCGGGCGGTGTCGCCATCGAACGCGTGCACCGGCGAGAGACCGATGCGCACGAGGATCTCCGTGAGCAAGGCGCTCACCGCGCAGTCGTTGTCCGCGATCAAGACGGCAGTCACGGATCCTCGGGGTCTCTGACCCGCAGGGTCGGGCATGGACGACCCTGACGTCGGCAGAATAGCGGCGGCCACGGGTCCGGGAAAGACTGAGGTCGACACCCGCGTGCCTCCCGAGCCGCGGTCTACCCTTCTCCCAACGGCTGCAACCAGGACACGTCCTCGAAGGGAACCTCCATCTTCACGTTGCCGTAGTCGACCAGGATCGTCTCGCGAACCTTGTCGACCTTGTGCACGGCACACAGTCGCCGCCACCTCGGCAGGAAGACCTGATCGCCCTTCTTGAGCCCGTTGCAGAAGTGCATGCGTCGTCGGTGCAGTGCGGCCTGCTTCAGTAGGCCGTCCACCACGCCCTTCAAGACCCGAGCCCGTTCGCCATGTTGGCCCGGCGCATTGAGCAGCGCCGTCAACGGTTCGAGCATCGCCGCCTGCGCCTGCCGAAGTTCCGCCTCGACGACCCCATCGGCCTCTTCCTGCAGCCAGTTCTCCTTGCGCACTGCATCGGCCATGCGCCCGTCCAGCTCCGCCTGCCGTTCGACAACAGCGCGCGAGACGTCCGCTGTGCGACGGCGGTCCGCTTCGGCAGAGCGACGGGCCACCTGGACCTTCTCGATGACATGGTCGAGCGTCTGGTCGCGCACCCCGAGCAACTCGCGCGCGCGCGCCACGATCAAAGGCGGCATGCCGACACGGCTGGCGATGTCGAGTGCATGGCTGTTGCCGGGAATGCCGAGGTCGAGGCGGTAGATCGGCCGCAAGGTGGCCCCGTCGAACGCCATCGAGCCATTCTCCGCCCCCGCGTGCTGGTAGGCGAAGTCCTTCAGCCGTCCGAGGTGCGTCGTGACCACGGCGAATGTGCCGGCGCGCAACAGCGACTCGAGCACCGCGTAGCCGAGTACACCACCCTCCTCAGGATCCGTGCCCGCGCCGAGTTCGTCGAGCAGCACGAGCGACCGCGGCGATGCGTGTTGCAGGCAACGTACGATGCGCTGCACGTGTGAACTGAACGTCGACAGATTCTGCGAGATCGCCTGCTCGTCGCCGATGTCTGCCTGCACGGCGGCGAAGAACGGGATCTGGGCACCGACCGCGGCGGGGATCGGCACGCCACTGATCGCCATGAGCACGAGCAGCCCGAGGGTCTTCAACACGACGGTCTTGCCGCCCGTGTTCGGCCCCGTCACCACGAGCAGATGGTTGGGATCGCCAAGGGCCACGTCGAGCGGCACGATGCTGGCAGCGTCGCGCTGCCGCAGCAGCAACGGGTGGCGCGCGCCGTGCAAGCGCAGGGCGCCCGTCGCCACGAGTTCAGGCACGCAGTACCCTTCCTGGGTGACGAGGCGCGCCTTCGCCTGGAGCAAGTCCGCAGCGGCCACGAACTCGATGCTCGCCTCGATCTCGACGCCCAACCGACGCAGACCGCGGGCCGCATCGGCCAGCACCACGTTGACCTCGCGATGCTCCGCCGACTGCGCGTCGGAAAGGCAGTTGGCGGCTTGCACGACGGCTTCCGGCTCGACGAACAACGTCGCGCCCGAAGCGCTGCGGTCGTGCAACACGCCGGCAACCTTGTGCCGGAACTCGGCCTTGACTTGCAATACCGGCCGGCCGTGCCGCCAGGCAGGTTCCGCCGACTGCAGGTGCTTCCGGAGATCGGTCCCGGCGAGAACATGCGCCACCGTGGCATCGACGACGAGTTTCGCCTGTTCGATCTCGGCGCGGATGGCGGCGAGCTTCGGCGACGCCGAGTCGAGTACTTCGCCGCGGTCGTCGACGATCTGCTCCAGCTCGCCGGTGAGGTCGGCAAGGTCCGGTACTGCGGCGGCGAGCGTCGCGAGTGACGGCGTGCCGGCAAGGAACCAGAGGCGACACCGCTCACCGGCTCGCAGGAGGCGCTTGCTGTCGGCCAGGTCGCGCGCCTGCAGCACGTGCTCACCGGCGAGGAACGCCCGCAGCCACGAACGCACCTCGACGGCACCCGTGAGCGGCAGTTCGACATTGCCCACGAGCTTGCCGGCAAGCTCCGCCGTGGCCCGCAGCTGTTGCTCCGCATCGTCCATGCTCTCGTACGGCGCGAGCGCCTCGACTGCCGAACGCCCCACGGGCGTGACAAGGCGCTCGGCGAGCAGCGTGCGCACCACGTGGAACTCGAGCGGGTCGAGATCGAAGGGTCGTTGGCTCGGCGGAATGTTCGGCATCGAGCGCAGCATGTTGCCAGCCCGCGACGCCATGTAAACTCCGGGCCAGATGAAGAGCGAACGCACCAAGGGCTTTGCCACGCTGGCGGTTCACGCCGGCCAACAGCCCGACCCGACGACCGGCGCCATCATGACGCCGGTCTTCCTGACCAGTACCTATGTCCAGGCCGCACCGGGCAAGACCAAGGGTTACGACTACTCGCGCAGCCACAACCCTACGCGCACGGCCCTCGAACAGAACCTCGCCGCGCTTGAGGGCGGCAAGCACGGTCTCGCGTTCGCGAGCGGCATGGCCGCGATCCACTGCGTGCTGAACCTGCTGCAGGCAGGCGACCACGTCATCGCCGGCAACGACCTCTACGGCGGCACCTTCCGCATCCTGCGCACCCTCTACGCGAAGTTCGGACTTGAGACGACGTTCGTCGACCTGACCGACCGCGAGCAACTCAAGGGTGCGTTCCGGCCGACCACGAGGCTCGTGATGCTCGAGACGCCCACCAATCCGCTGCTGCGTTGCTGCGATCTCGCGGCCATCGCCAAGACCTGCCGCAAGCATGGCGTGCTGTCGATGGCCGACAACACCTTCGCCACGCCGTTCCTGCAGACCCCGCTGGCGCTCGGCTGCGACATCGTCGCGCACTCCACGACGAAATACCTCGGCGGTCACAGCGACGTCGTCGGCGGTGCCCTGGTGTGCAACGACGCCGATCTGCACCAGCGACTCACGCACTTCCAGAACTCGTGCGGCGGCACGCCGGGCCCGATGGACTGCTTCCTCGTGCTGCGCGGCACAAAGACGCTGCACGTGCGCATGGAGCGCCACTGCGAGAACGCGTTCGCCGTGGCGAAGTGGTTGCAGGCCCACCCGCGCGTCGCCCGCGTGATCTACCCGAGTCTGCCGAACCACCCCAACCACGCCCTCGCCAAGAGACAGATGAAGGCCGGTGGCGGCATGGTCTCCGTGGAACTCAAGGCCACGGTCGCGCAGGCGAAGCGAGTGTGTTCGTCGTTCCAGGTGTTTTCCCTGGCCGAGAGCCTCGGTGGCGTCGAGAGCCTCGTCGATCATCCGGCTTCGATGACGCACGCGTCGATCCCGGCGGCGGAACGTACGCGCGCTGGCCTCGGCGACGGGCTGATCCGCCTCTCCGTGGGTATCGAAGATGCCGACGACCTCATCGCCGACCTCGATCAGGCGCTACGCAAGTTGCGCTGACTCGCGAACATGCTCCGTCAGCTCCCCGGACGCTCCGCTCAGGCGATCCCGCTGGCTTCGCTCCCCGGCTTGCCCTTGCTGAGCTTGGAGCGCGGCGCGGCTTCGTCGTCACCATCGTCCAGCGACAGATTGCCAACGTCTTCCCCTGAGACCTTCTTGCGCATCAGGCGACCGACCTTGAACTTCACGATGCGCTTCTTGGGCACCGGCACCTTTTCCAGAGTGCGTGGGTTCTGCGCCAACCGCGCGGCGCGCTCGCGCGACTCGAAGACGCCGAACTCGCGGAATTCCAGGCGGTTGCCTTCCGCAAGCTCGTCGATGATCGCATTCAGGAAGGACTGGATCACATCCTTTGCTACCACCTTGGTGACGCCAGTCCGCTCCGCAATGCGATGAACCAGCTCCTTTTTGGTGACGGTCTTCACCTTGGCCTCCTTTGATCTCCCTTGCGCCGCGAAAGAGACGAGTGACAGACGGCAGTCCACCGCAACCGCGCGGAACACGAGAGCATCAAGTAGTGGCGGACTATACTCTTGCGGAGACTGTGTCGACAAGGATCCCCAACTCTCCACGTTTGGTCCGCGGTGCGCCGAATTGGTGCGAGTGGCTCCAGGTGCTGCCCGACCCGCGGCATCTGGCCGCCCGCAGTCTCGGCACCCCGGTCACGGACCATCGCTCCTCGTGGGTGCGGCGACTACCGACCACGCTCGGCGATGTGTTCATAAAGACCTATCAATATGATACTTGGGTGTCAAGATTGCGGGACTTCTGTCGTCGCACCGGGCCCGGCACACGATCGCGCGCGGCGCGCGAGTTCGACGCGCTGGAGTGGATGCGGAATCACGACTTGTCGGGTCC